>RFLL01000443.1 GCA_003693905.1 Alphaproteobacteria bacterium | reverse complement strand
GCTCATGTGGCGGGCGACCGCAGGGCGGGAGTTGCGGCGGTCGATGACGAAATCGTGGCCCTTGGGCTTGCGGGCGATGGCGTCGCGGATCGCCGCTTCGAGCAGGGCGTCGTCGTCGCTGGCGCGCAGCGGCGTGCGCAGGTCGGCATCGTCGTTCTGCCCCAGGCACATGTAGAGCGTTCCGGTACAAGTCAGGCGGACCCGGTTGCAGCTTTCGCAGAAGTTGTGGGTCATCGGCGTGATGAAGCCGATGCGCCCGCCGGTCTCGCGCACCCGCACGTAGCGCGCCGGCCCGCCGGTGCGATAGTCGATGTCTTCGAGGGTCCAGGTGCGGCGCAGGTTGGCGCGGACCAGCGACAGCGGCATGTATTGGTCGATGCGCGCCTCACCGCCGATGTCGCCCATCGGCATGACCTCGATGAAGGTAAGGTCGTGGCCGCGTTCGCCGCACCACGCAACCAGGCGGTCGAACTCATCGTCGTTGACGCCCTTCAGCGCCACGGTGTTGATCTTGACGTGCAGGCCGGCGGCCACCGCCGCCTCGATGCCGGCCATGACCTGATCGAACCGGCCCCAGCGCGTGATCGCCGCGAACTTGTGCGGGTCGAGCGTATCCAGCGAAACGTTGACGCGGCGCACCCCGCATGCCGCCAGTTCCTCGGCGAAGCGCGTGAGCTGGCTGCCGTTGGTGGTTAACGTCAACTCGTCCAGCGCCCCGCTCTTCAGGTGGCGCGACAGATTGCGGAACAGCGCCATGATGTTGCGCCGGACCAAGGGTTCGCCGCCGGTCAGGCGCAGCTTGCGCACCCCCAGGCGCACGAAGGCACTGCACGCCCGGTCGAGTTCCTCCAGAGTCAGGATCTCCGCCTTGGGCAGGAACGTCATGTCTTCCGCCATGCAGTAGACGCAGCGGAAGTCGCACCGATCGGTGACCGAAACACGAAGATACGTGATCGCCCGGCCGAACGGGTCGATCATGGCGGTCATCGGCAGTCCTCCCCACGGGTGTGCGCATGCTTATGTCTTCGACCGCCGAGGTGATCGAAGTGTGAAGCGATCATAGCCCGCCGGCGCGGGAAATTCACCCCTCCATGAAAAAGGGGTTTGGCGCCTCCGTCGACCGGGGCCGCCGGGTGTGATGTTTCCCCCGAATTCACATGCACGGCCCGAGTCCACATGTTCGGACAATTGGTCTACGCTATATCCTGATGACCTCGAATCCTCATGATCCGCTGGCACCGGTTTCTCCTGCCCCGAGTGCTTCTGATCGTCCGAGTGCTCCCGATCGCCCGAGTGCTCCCGATCGCCCGAGCGCCCCTGATCGTCTGAACCCTCTCGATCGCCCGGCAGCGCGGGTGGTGGCACTGGCCGTGTTCGTCGGGACGGCCGCTCTGCTGGGATGGATCCACCGCGCCGATCTGTTCCCGCCGGCGCCGACGACGGCGGCCAGGGACGATCCCGTTGCCCGTTGCCTGGCGGCGCGCAGCGCGGATATCGCCCGGATGCAGGCCGACGGCGTGATCGACGCCGACCGGGCGGCGCTGTTCCGGTCGCGTGCCGCAGCCCTGTGCCAAGCCCAGGCGGGGGAGGCGGACAGCGAGGACGAAGGTCCGTCCCACCCCAATCCCGAATAGCGCCCGGGTCGCCCCCGCAGAGCCGACTGACCGGGATCAGAGGACGATCCGGCGGACCGTGGTGATGCCGCGTCCGCCGCTTTCGGCCCTGACCCGGGCCTCGACGGCGGCCAGAGGTTCGATCGCCGTCAGCATGGCCCCGGCGTTGGCATGCACGACGCGGGTCTCGTCGAGGGCGATGGCGACGTGCCCGGGAAAGAAGATCAGGTCGCCGCGACGCAGCGGCGCTTCCTGCGGTCCCGGCACCGGCGTGCCGAGCGCGGTGGCCTGCTGATGCGAATCCCGGGGGCAGGGGATGCCGGCGCGCATCAGGGCCAACTGGACCAGCGCGGAACAGTCGAGACCGAGGCTGGAGCGTCCGCCCCACAGATAGGGCACGCCCATGAACATCAGCGCCGTGGTCACGAAATCGGGCGCCACATCCTCGACCGGGACCAGGTGGGCGGTAAAGACCCAGCCGAGCCGGCCGCCGTCCGGCGCGGTGATGGTGCTGAATTTTCCCTTCTGCTTGCCAACGTTCAGCAGGGACAGGAAGCTGAGCGTCATTCGCGGCGGGATCTTCAGGTCCGGCGCCGGGTAGACGAAGGTGCGCAACACGCCGACCCGGTGGCTCGGGGTCGCGCCGGCGGGACCGAGCGCATCGGCCGCGACGTATCCGGTATAGCCGTCGGCGCCGTTCTCCACCCGCGCCCAGCCGCCGCCCTCCTCGAACACGCGCACCGTCTCGCCGAACAGAAGCTCGCTGTCGATCGCGGTGGCGGCATCCGGGTGCCGACGCAACGGGACGAGAGGACGGGCAATGCGCGCCGGGCGTCCGTCACACCGTCCTTCGGCCCGGACGGGCTCAGGCGTCGCGGGAGTCATCGCTGCCGCCGTTTCCGCGTGCAGCGCGTTCGGCCCGCACCCGGGCGCGCGCCTCCTCGATCTCGCGTTCGCGCAGATAGTCGTCGGTCGACCGCGGGGTCGGGCGCGGCGGCCCGGCGAACGGGTCGTTCCCGGATTCGAACTGGACGACGACGCGGCAGTCGTCGCACATCATGATGCGTTCGATCTGATCGCCGCTGGCGAACATGTGATGCTTGCCGGCCAGCTGGTTGGCGATGCGCTCGATCGTGGCCTGAACTCCGAACGGCCTGCCGCAGCGGATGCAGTGGAAGGGTTCCTGCTCGTTCCGGGTCACCGGACTGCGGGCCGCATCGGTGAAATCGAGCTGCGGCCTGAGGGTGATCACCGATTCCGGGCAGGTTGCGCGGCACAGCCCGCACTGG
>RFLL01000442.1 GCA_003693905.1 Alphaproteobacteria bacterium | reverse complement strand
GCGCAGAACCTCGGCCTCGTCGTGCCCTTCGGCGGCGATCACTTCGGCCAGCTTCGGCTTGCCCTCGGTCAACGTGCCGGTCTTGTCCATGACCAGGGTGTCGACCTTTTCCATGGTCTCCAGCGCTTCGGCGTTCTTGATCAGAACCCCGGTCATCGCTCCGCGCCCGGTGGCAACCATGATCGACATCGGCGTCGCCAGGCCGAGGGCGCACGGACAGGCGATGATCAGCACCGCGACCGCATTGATGATCGCGTAAGCCATCGAAGGGTCGGGGCCGTAGAGACCCCATACGATGAAGGTGATGATGGCGACGATCACCACGGCCGGCACGAAATAGCCGGCGACCCGGTCGGCCAGGCTCTGGATCGGCGCCCGGCTGCGCTGGGCTTCGCTGACCATCTGTACGATCTGGGCCAGTACCGTATCGCTGCCCACCCGCTCAGCTCGCATGATGAAGCTGCCGGTGGCATTGACCGTGGCCCCGGTGACCCAGTCGCCCGGCCCTTTTTCGACCGGGAGCGGCTCGCCGGTGATCATCGATTCATCGACCGTGCTGGTGCCCTCCAGAACCACGCCGTCGACCGGAATCTTTTCGCCCGGGCGTACCCGCAGACGATCGCCGGGATGAACCTGCTCCAGCGGCACGTCCTCTTCAGTGCCGTCGTCGCGCACGATGCGGGCTGTCTTGGGGGCCAGACCGAGCAGCGCCCGGATGGCGCTCGACGTCTGGGCCCGGGCCTTGAGCTCCAGAACCTGTCCCAGAAGCACCAGGGTGATGATGACCGCGGCGGCCTCGAAATAAACCCCGACCGAACCGTCTTCAGCCCGAAAGGCCGGCGGGAAGATCTGCGGCGCGATGACCGCCACCACGCTGTAGACGTAGGCCACACCGGTGCCGAGCGCGATCAGGGTGAACATGTTGAGATTGCAGGTCACGACCGAGGCCCAGCCGCGCTCGAAAAACGGCTTGCCGCCCCACAACACCACCGGAGTGGCCAGCGCCAGTTCCAGCCAGCCGCGCATTCCCGCCGGCAGCAGCCCCTCAAGGGAACGGCCGGGAAGAAAGTCGCTCATGGCGATGAGGACCACCGGCAGGCTGAGAACCAGGCTGACCCAGAATCGGCGCGTCATGTCGACCAGTTCGGGGTTCGGGCCCTCTTCGGCCATCACCGTGCGCGGCTCCAGGGCCATGCCGCAGATCGGGCAATCGCCGGGCGCATCGCGCACGATTTCGGGGTGCATGGGACAGGTGTATTCGGTGCGCGTGGCAGGCATTGCCGGCTCCAGCGCCATGCCGCACTTGGGGCACGCCGCCGGCTCATCCGAAGCCACGCCGGGGCACATCGGACAGATATAGGCCCCGGCCGGCGTCTGCGTACGGCCGTGCGTGTGGTGATGGTGATCGTGGCCGCCATGCCCGCCATGGCAGCAGGTACCGCCGCCCTCCTTGCCGTGGTCCTGTCCGGCGTGGTCATGCCCGGTGGGGGCTGCGGCCTTGGCGTCGTTGTCGTGACAGCACGTTTTGCCCTCTTTCTTGCCCTCTTTTCCGTGCGCCGGCGTGGCATCACCTGCGGTACCGGATCGTGAGATGCGCGTTACGTCGTCCATCTGAACCCCCTTCGCACGGTCAGAAGCGAAAAATGAAAGAAAAAGCGTGGCCGTGTCGCAGCACCGGAGCCGAAGTGCCCGATCACACGGCACCGGGGTGCTTGCGCAATCGGGCCGACGGCTCCGGAATGTCGGCGATGATGCAGGATTGGTAGGGCTTCCAGTAACTGGAAGGTCAAGAGGGGGAGACAGGGGAAAGTGGTCGATTTGTCCCTCGGGGTGGGAAGAAATCGCTTCTGCACGGAAGTATCCGGCCGTGCCATGCCCGGCGGGCCGAGTTCCGCGTAGAGGGAACGTCCCTGATCCGTTCTCCCCGGAGCTCCCCTCGTCCAGAAGTGCGGGTTGCTTCCGTCGCCTCGGGGGAGTTGATATAAGGAGAGAGGCCGTTATTGAATAAACGTGTTAGAAAGTCTGGACAGGCTCTTGATATGTTTCTGTTGATTGATAATTACGACAGCTTCACCTACAACCTGTACCACTTTCTGGGGGAGCTTGGGGCACGGATCGAGGTGCGGCGCAACGACGCGCTTGGCGTCGACGAGGCACTGGCCCTGCATCCGCAAGGCATCATTCTGTCCCCCGGTCCCTGCGATCCGGACCGTGCCGGGATCTGCCTTGATCTGGTCGCCGCCGCTGCCGGACGCGTGCCAATCCTGGGCATATGTCTGGGGCATCAGGCGATTGCCCAGGCCTTTGGCGGCCGCATCGTGCGCGCGCCCGTCCCGATGCACGGCAAGCTGAGCGCCGTGCGTCATGCCGGTGCCGGAGTGCTTGCCGGCCTGCCCTCCCCGTTCCAGGCCACCCGCTATCATTCATTGACCGTGGCACGCGAGGGGCTGCCCGCGGTACTGGAAGTGACCGCCGAGAGCGATGACGGCCTCATCATGGGGCTGCGCCACCGCGAGCTGTCGATCCACGGCGTGCAGTTTCACCCCGAAAGCATCGCCTCCGAGCATGGCCACGCCCTGTTGCGCAATTTCCTGATCCTGTGCGGCCACAACGCCGAACCCGTGGCCACGTCGGATCTCGATTCGACGACCCCTGACGCCACCGTCGTACAGGCTGCGCCATGAGCGGCAGTGACATGACCGATCTGAAAGAGCTGCTGGCGATCGTCGCCGACGGGCGCCCGCTCGACGCTGCGCAGGCCGAAAATGCCTTCGACATCATCATGTCGGGCAATGCGACGCCGGCCCAGATGGGCGCTTTCCTGATGGCTCTGCGGGTGCGCGGCGAGACGGTACCGGAGATCGTCGGTGCGGCCCGCGCCATGCGGGCGAAGATGCTGGGCATCGATGCCCCCGAAGGGGCGATCGACACCTGCGGGACCGGCGGCGACGGCAAGGGCACCTACAACGTCTCGACCGCGGCGGCGATCGTCGTGGCCGCCTGCGGCGTGCCGGTGGCCAAACACGGCAATCGGGCGCTGTCGTCGAAAAGCGGCGCCGCCGACGTGCTGGCCGCCCTCGGTGTCAACATCGAAGCCGACATGGCGCTCGTGCGTAAGGCGTTGTGGGAAGGCAACCTGTGCTTCCTGATGGCGCCGCGGCATCATTCCGCGATGCGCCACGTCGGGCCGACCCGGGTCGAACTCGGCACCCGGACCATTTTCAACCTGCTCGGTCCGTTGTCCAACCCGGCCCGGGTCCGGCGTCAGGTGATCGGCGTCTTTTCATCCGACTGGGTCGAACCGATCGCCCACGTGCTGAAGGACCTGGGGCACGAACGGGCTTGGGTCGTGCACGGCGCCGATGGTCTCGACGAACTGTCCACCACCGGGCCGTCGCTGGTTGCCGAGCTGAGCGAGGGTACGGTCTCCACCTTCGAGGTCCGCCCTGCCGATGCCGGTCTGCCGACGGCGCGGCTGGAGGATCTGCGCGGCGGCGATGCGGCGCGCAACGCCCACGTTCTGCAAGCCATGCTTGATGGTGAACACGGCCCGTTTCGCGATATCGTGCTTTATTCCAGCGCCGCCGCCCTGCTGGTCGCGGACAAGGTATCCGATCTGCGCGAAGGGGTGGCCATGGCCGCCGAGGCCGTCGACAGCGGCCGTGCGCGGGCCGCACTTGCTCGTCTGGTCACCATTACCAACGCGCCGTCGCCTGGAGACCCGGCATGAGCGATGTCCTTGCGCGCATCTGCGCCGACAAGCGCGCCGAGATCGCCCGCCGCCGCCGCGATGTCGGCCTGGGGGAACTGGAGGCCCAGACCCGGGCGATGTCCGATCCACGCGGTTTTTACCGGGCGCTCGAAGTGCGCGCGGCAAGCGACGGGTTCGGCCTGATCTGCGAAATCAAGAAGGCCTCGCCCAGCAAGGGGTTGATCCGCGCGGAGTTCGATCCCCCGACGTTGGCCCGTGCCTATTTCGAAGGTGGCGCCGCATGCCTGTCGGTCCTCACCGATACGCCGTATTTTCAGGGCCGGGACGAGGACCTGACGGCGGCCCGTGCCGCCGTTCCCCTGCCGGTGCTGCGCAAGGATTTCATGCTCGATCCCTACCAGATCGTCGAATCGCGGGCCCTTGGCGCCGACTGTGTTCTGCTCATCCTGGCCGCGCTCGACGATGCACAGGCCGCGGAATTGCTAGCGGCGGCGCGCGAACTCGGCATGGATGCACTGATCGAGGTCCACGATGCCGCCGAACTCGACCGCGCACTGACCCTGGACTCGCCGCTCATCGGCATCAACAATCGCAACCTCAAGACCTTGCAGGTCGATCTGGCAACCACCGAGGCGCTGGCCCCGCGCGTGTCCGCCGGCTCCCTTCTGGTGGCTGAAAGCGGTCTCCACACGCCGGCCGATCTCGTCCGCCTGCGCAATGTCGGAGCCCGCGCCTTTCTGATCGGTGAATCGCTGATGCGCCAGCGCGATGTCGCCGCCGCCACCGCCGCTCTGCTGGCCGGCGCGCGCACGACCCCGGTGCAGCACGTCGAGACCTGAGCCGGTGTGACAAGGAAATCTTTGTCGATGGCCCGCTTCACCCACTTCGATGACGAGGGCAAGGCTGTCATGGTCGACGTCTCGGGCAAGGCCGAGACCGCCCGCGTCGCCGTCGCCAAGGGGCTGGTGATGATGCAGCCCGAGACCTTGGCCCTGATCCGCGACGGCGGTGTAAAGAAAGGCGACGTGCTGTCGGTTGCCCGTCTGGCCGGCATCATGGGGGCCAAACGGACACCGGATCTGATCCCGCTATGCCATCCTCTGTCCCTCGACGCGGTCACCGTCGATCTGACCCTGGTGCCGGAGCGCAACGCGATCGAGATCACCGCGCGCTGCACGGTGAGCGGACGCACCGGGGTCGAGATGGAGGCGCTGACCGCCGTTTCGGTGGCCGCCCTCACCGTCTACGACATGTGCAAGGCGGTGGACCGAGGCATGGTCATCACCGATATCCGCCTGACCTACAAATCGGGCGGCAAATCCGGCACCTATGAGGCCCCCTGAATGATTTCCGTCGCCGAGGCTCTGACCCGCATCACCGCCGCCTTCGAGCCGGTTCCCGGCGAAACCGTCGCACTCAGCGAAGGGCTCGGTCGGGTGCTGGCCGCCGATGTGACGGCCCGCCTGACGCAGCCGCCGGCGGCGGTCTCGGCGATGGACGGGTACGCCGTGCGCGCAGCCGACGTCGCCGATCCTCCGGTGCGCCTGCGGGTGGTCGGACATGTTCCGGCCGGCGGCGTCTACGAAGGCACCATCGGCCCCGGACAGGCGGCCCGCATCTTCACCGGAGCCCCGGTTCCGGCCGGAGCCGATGCCATCGTGATCCAGGAAGATACCGAAGCCGACGGCGATCACGTGCTGATCAAGGCGGCCGCCGCGCAGGGGCGCTACATCCGCCCGGCGGGTCTCGATTTCCGTGCCGGCGAGGTTGGTCTGCGCGCCGGACAGCGCCTGGGTCCGCGCGACATCGGACTCGCCGCGGCCATGAACTGGCCTTGGCTGCGGGTGCGCCGGCGCCCGCGCGTGGCCATCCTGTCGACCGGCGACGAGATCGTTCTGCCGGGTGAGCCCCTCGGCCGCAGCCAGATCGTCAGCTCCAACGGCCCGGCGCTGGCCGCCTTCGTCACCGCCTGTGGCGCTCAGCCCCAGCATCTGGGCATCGCCACGGACGACCGGGCCGCGCTCGCCGCGCTCGTCGCCGAGGCGGAAGGTGCCGACCTTCTGGTCACCACCGGCGGCGTCTCAGTCGGGGAACACGACCTCGTGCGCGAGGTTCTGGGAACGCGCGGGTTCGACCTCGATTTCTGGAAGATCGCCATGCGTCCGGGCAAGCCGCTGATGTTCGGGCGTATCGGAACGACCCCGATTCTCGGCTTGCCCGGCAACCCGGTCTCGGCTCTGGTCTGTGCGATTCTGTTTCTGGGTCCGGCGATCGACGCCCTGCTCGGCGTGCCGGCGACCTCCGGCCCGGGCGAGCGCGCATACCTCGGCCGCGATCTGCCGGCCAACGACCATCGCCAGGAGTATCTGCGCGCCCGACTCGACATCGACTCCGCCGGGCGGCGGATCGCGATGCCGTTCGAGCGCCAGGACAGCAGCATGCTGGCCACGCTTGCCCGTGCCGACTGCCTGGTCGTCCGTCCGCCCCACGCCGCTCCGGCAAAGGCGGGCGAAGCGATTGAGATCATTCCTCTTTCCATATAGGCGCCGGAGCTCTTCCGCGGGCTGCGGAGATGCCTGTCAATCCCCTTGACCTGAAACGGGAACTAAACTAGAACATACAACGATGTTTTTGTTTTGTTCCACATCTTGTGGATGTTCGACCTCACCCCCCAAGGCATGGCCCCGTCCGTTGGATCGGCGCACTTCGATGCATACAAATCGCTCCCCTCGGCCCGGCATAACACATTGCGCAACACCGGCCCGTCGCACAGACGTCTTGCGCAAACGCCATCGCTGTCGCCGGACGGGTGATTTGCGCCTCCGCAGGCCGGGCTTTACGCGCACCGACGTCGTTGCGCCGGCTCTGTTCGATAGGGGATCGCCCGGATGGTCCGCGCCGGGCGGCGGGAGATCGACCTGCCTAGCCGAAGAAACCGATCCGACGGTCTCATGCTCTGAAGGACGCCTGCAAACATGCTCACGCGCAAACAGCACGAACTACTCCTGTTCATTCATCGACATTTGAGCGAACACGGCGTATCGCCCTCGTTCGACGAGATGAAGGAGGCCCTGTCGCTCAAATCGAAGTCCGGCATCCATCGCCTGATCACGGCGCTGGAAGAGCGCGGTTTCATCCGCCGGTTGGCGCACCGCGCCCGCGCCGTCGAGGTGTTGCGTCTGCCCGAGGACCAGGGCTCGGCCGTGCCGGGCGGCGGCCGCAGCGCCGGCGGCTTCGCGCCGCGGGTGATCCGGGGCGATTTCAGCGGCACCCTGCACGGTGCCAGCGTTGCACGGGAGGTCGCCTCGACGCAGCTTCCCCTTTACGGGCGGATTGCCGCCGGCACACCGATCGAAGCGTTGCGTGACGAGGACACCTTCGTTGATGTACCGGCGTCGATCCTCACGGCGGGCGATCATTACGCCCTCGAGGTCGAAGGCGATTCAATGATCGAGGCCGGCATCTTCGACGGTGATACGGTGATCATCCAGCGCACCGATCAGGCCGAAAACGGCGCCATCGTGGTCGCCCTGATCGACGGCGAGGAAGTCACGCTCAAGCGCCTGCGGCGCAAAGGCGGCGCGATCGCGCTGGAGCCGGCCAACAAGGACTATGAGACCCGGATCTTCCCGCCGGAGCGGGTCAAGATCCAGGGGCGCCTGGTCGGTCTGATGCGTCGTTATTGAGCGCCGATGAGTGCCGCCGGGATCGCCGATCCGGCGGGTCATTGGTGAATATTTATCGGCCGCATAACGATCGGCCGGATGATGTTGGCCGAGAAGCTGTCACCCGAACGATCGCCGGCTGAACGATCGCCGGCCGACGAGCGATTGTGGACGAGCGGTTGTCGAGCGGGCGTCTTTTTGACGGTCGCCTTTTCGAGACCCGCATTTCCGAGTGACCGTCCTTTTCCGATTGCCCATTTTTTTGCGCGGTCGCCCTTTGAAGGATCATTCTTCGAACGGCACCGAAACAAAGGGCGCGTACGTCTTTCTCTCTTCAATTCCTCCCTTTCCGGTTCCTGCCCTTCGTTTTTTATCCTTCCGGCACCTGTCTTTCAGATTTTCTTTCGGTTTTTTTCTTCCGGATCTTCCCTTCTGACCTTGTCAACGCCTGCCGTCATCCCGGTGTCCCATGGGACCGATGGCGGCGCCGATCCATGTCGCCCCATGCCGCGGCGCCCGCATCCATGGCATTTTCACCATTTCCGGGCGCGGTTGCGACAGCGGCAGACGTTCAGCGGCCCCTGCGGCCGCCATGGGCCGGACGCTGCGGTGTCCACGGACGGATGCCGCGATGGGCGGCGACGGTCTCGACGCGCACCGAGCCCGGGCTCAGCCACAGCGCATGGGCGCCTTTGCGCCAGAGATCGAAGCGGTCGATCACCCGCACCGGCCCCGGGCAACGCCCACGCCCGACCGGTGTGCGGCTGATGACGATGGTGGCCAGGGCGCAATCGTCGCTCAGCGCCCGTCCATCGGCGACGAAGGCAATCGTGTGATCTGCGGCGCGGTAGACGCAGCCGAGCGTATCGCAGCGCAGCCGTCCGTCCAGGCTCGCTCCGGCCTGCGGCCACGCGCTCGCCGTCGCTCCTCCCCAGCGGCGCCGCCATACGCCGGCGTCGAAGCGCCGCCGGACGGTGCTGGACAGGAGCACCGTGCCCTCGGGAGTGCGTACGGCGAACAAACGCCCGTCGCCGCTGATCAGAACATCGGGCGGCGTCGAGAGTGCGACCGTAAGCAGACCACCGGCAATCCCGGCCAGCCCCAACCAGCGCCACGGGCGCCGCCACAGGCACAGCCAGAGCCCGCCGCCGGCAACCAGCAGCAGACCACCCGACGGCATAGCCGACACGAAGCCCGCTGCCCCCGGCCATGCCGCCACCGTACGGGCCGTAGCCAGCATGGCATCGATGCCCCAGCCCATCGGGGTCAGCGCCAGCGATTCGACCCCCAGCGGTAGCAGGATGAAGCCAGCCACCGCCCACGGCATGATCCACAACGCCGTCACCGGCACCGCCACCATGTTGGCGGCCAGCGCAAACCAAGCCACCCGATTGAAGTGGTAGATCGCGAACGGCGCGGTCGCCAGGCCGGCTACCAGCGTACTGAAAGCAATCCCGCCGGCGAACAGCGCCACGCGCCCGAGCACGCCGCGCTCCGCAAACAGTCGCAACCGGTACGCGGACACGGCCTCGTAGGCCGCGACCAGGGCCAGCACCGCGGCGAAGGAAAGCTGGAAGCTGGCGCCGAGCAGGCTTTCCGGGGCGATAGCCAGCACGACAACGGCGGCCCAGGCTACCAGACGCGGCGAGATTGCCAACCGATCGACGACCACGCCCATCAGCACGATCGCCAGCATCAGAAACGCGCGCTGGGTCGGGACGGTGGCCCCGGTCAGTTCCAGATAGGCCGCCGCCCCGATCAGTGCGCCGACGGCGGCCCACTTCTTGGTCGGATAGTCGAGGACCAGTGCCGGAATCGCGGCCAGGGCAAAGCGCAGTCCGGCAAACAGCAGTCCGGCGATCAAACCGACATGAAGGCCGGAGATCGCTAGCAGGTGGGCAAGTCCCGAATCGCGCATCGCGGCCAGGACCGGAGCGGGGATCGCCCCGCGCTCCCCGGTCATCAGAGCCGCCGCCACCGCACCGGTTTCTCCCGGCAGGGCGCTCCGGATGCGCCGTGCTACCTGCTGTCGCAGATCGCTCCACCACAACCGCCAGGCATCGTCCCGGGCCGGAGCCCTTTCATCCGCGGGAGCGGCAATCCGGCGCGGCGCCCCGTAGGCGAAGCCGACCGCGCCAAGGCGCGCGAAATAAGCCTGACGTGCAAAATCGAAGGCGCCGGGTGCCGCCGGCCCGGGCGGCGGGCGCAATCCGGCACGCAAGCGGATCCAGTCGCCGGGACGCAACGCGGACGCTTCCGCGAAGCTACCAGCAACCACGACACGCACCCGCGCCGGCGTCTGCTCCGGGGGCACACGGGCGATGGACGGATGGTCGACAAGCAGACGTACGCCGGTTTCACGCGGTTCGATCGCAAGGACACGCCCGCTGAGTTCGACCGGGTCCAGGGGCTTCGACAGAACCGGTGCGCCAACCAGAGCAGTGCGCATCTGCGCCGCGGTGAACCCGG
>RFLL01000052.1 GCA_003693905.1 Alphaproteobacteria bacterium | reverse complement strand
GCCTTGCCGACAAAGCGCATCTCCAGCAGCCGATACCGCCAGCTCCACAGCGTCATGAACCGCACGACCGGACGCACCGGTCCAGGCAGCCGGGCAATGCCGTCGGCCAACGCCCTCGGGTCGAGGCTCTGAAACATCAGCCACCAGCACAGCGCCAGGAAAAGCGGCAGCAGGATGATTCCGTATTTGATGATCGAGGTGTCGGCATAGACCCAGCCATAAATGTAGCCGTAGATCAGCCGCCCCGGCTGCTGCACTTCGGCGAGCACGTTCATGAAGCCGGCGAGGACCAAGCCGACCGCCACCGGCATCGCGAGCCGGAAGCCCGGCGTGTCGCGCCGTCCCATCCAGGCATTGACGGCCCACAGGATGGTGACCCCACCGGCAATGCCGAGGAGGAAGGAGTAGTTTGCGAACAACAGCGAGAAGGGGCGCTCATGCACCACGTTGAACAGCTCGTTCATGGGTAATGGGGACAGCTCAGACATGTTCGGCCTCCCTGTCCGTCGCCAGATGCCACTCGGCATCGGGCGCCGCAGTGCCCGCCGTGTCGCGATCTTCCGACCAGAGCGTCGGCCGGCCCGGCAGGTTGTTCTGCAGACTGTGGGGTAGGCCAATATAGAAGACCCGTGGTTCGTTGCCGGTTTCGGGCTTGAGAACCTGCACCGGCTGTTCGCGAAGGGCGCTTGCGACCGGACTTTCGGGATCGTTGAGATCGCCGAACTGGCGTGCGCCGCCTACACAGCTTTCGACGCACGCCGGCAGGAGCCCCTGGTCGATGCGTTGCGTGCAGAATGTGCATTTGTCCACCGTGCGCGTGACCGGGTTCATGAAGCGCGCGTCATAAGGACAAGCGTCGACACACGAGCCGCATCCCCAGCAAAGGTCGTAATCGATTTCGACCACTCCGTCCTTGCGCTGCCATGTCGCTCCCGCAGGGCAGACCTCGATACAGGACGGTCGTTCACAGTGGTTGCACAGACGCGGCAAGAAGGCGCGGCGCACATCGGGGTATGTGCCGAGCTCGACATCGGGAACCCAGGTCCGGAAATGGCCTTCGGGAACATTATTTTCGAACTTGCAGGCAACCGTGCAGGCCTGGCAGCCGATACATTTGCGGAGATCGATCAGCATCGCCCACCGCCGGCCTTCTTGGCCGACATAAGATGGGGCTCCTGCTTCCCAGCCCGGATTGACGGTTCCTGCGGCTTTTGTCGGCTTGGCGGCTGCGATACCTGCCGCCGTGGTTGCCGTGCCCGTTACCATCCCTTTGAGGAAGTTCCGGCGCGCTCTTATTGACCTTTCCTCGGCAGAACCGTCCATAGCAACCTCCTAGGCCAACACCCACGACAGTTTTTTATAGCCGATCGAGAGGATCCCGGTATTGATCAAGATCAGAAGGTGCGTCTTTTCGCCAAAAGGGGTTGCAAGGTATCCAGGCTGATCGCGCGGCGCCGTCAGATCCCTCAACGCGTTACGGGCTCGGTTGGCTGGAGAACCGATGGACCTTCCTGCCTCATGACAGCCCCAATGACAGCTGAGTGCGTTGATTCAGCTCTGAGCCGCGCCTGGGCGTGAGCGCACAAAATCCTCGCCTGGTTGGCCATTTGGTGCGCACGAGTCCCATGTTGTTGGTTGCGGGGTGATTTGAACCTGCCGTGCAAGCTGTTGATTTTATTGAGATCGCATTCCAGAAAATTGCGGGAATTATGCAATGCACTGTAAATAATTGAAATAACGCTATTATTTGGAGCGAAGTGGTTGCGGGAGCCCGCAACCACCGGAACCTACCGGTCGATATTCTTGCTTTGTTCTCGTGGAGTGCCGTTCGGCCGTTCGACGCGGCTGCATGAGTAGTCAAGTCCCGGGCCCGCAATCAACTCAAACCGCAATCGGGCTGGTTGCAGATTTCATGCAAAATCGCGAGCACGCTGCCCGCGGAAGGTCCGGTGTCACGTAACGCTCCAAAGAACCATCGGCCCCGCAGCAATACTGAGCAACCGGGTTATGCCGCGCCTTCCGCAAGCGCGAGATCCCCCGTGACCGTCGGCTCGAGGCGGGTCGCACCCTTGTCCGGGTTTAACAGCACGTAAACAGCCGGCACGAACACGAGCGCCAGGATCATTGACCCGCCAACGCCGCCGGCGAGAACGATCGCAAGCGAGCGCCAGAAGTCGCCACCGACGATGATCAGAAGCGGCAGAAAGCCGCCGATGGTCGTCAGGGTGGTCGAGAGGATGTGCCGGGTCGTGCCGATGATCTGCTCGGCGATCGCCTGCCGCTCTCCGGCCTTGGCCTGCGGGTTCGCCCGTATTGCCGCCAACACCACGATGCTGTTGTTGAAGGCGAGGCCGATGAGGCCGAGCGTGCCCAGGATCGTATTGAAGCTGACGGGGAAGTTGATCAGCCAGGTCGATAGCAGCCCGAGCCCGATGGAGAAACCGCAACAACACCGAGCAATAAGGCCAGCTTGACGCTGCGAAACACCAGGATCAGCGTGGCGATGGTCAGGGTAACCAGGACGGGCACGTAGGTCATCAGTTTGCCCTTGGCCTCCGCATCCTGCTCAATCGCGCCACCAAGCTCGATCCGGTAACCGGCGGGAAACGTAAAACCTTCGGTTTCGAGACGATCGAGCACGGCATGGGTGACATCGATGGGCAGGGCGCCGTTGCGGGTGTAGCCCTTGATGATGTTGGTGCGCTCGCCGTCGAAACGCGTGATGCCGCCGAGTTCCGGCCGCAGCGCGATCTCGCCGATCGCGGCGAGCGGCACCCAGTCGTCGCTGCCGGCTGGAACGAATTGCATTGAGCCGATGTTGCTCAGGCGCGAGCGCCGGTCTTCGCGGTAGCGGACGCGCACGGGCATCTGCTCGAGGTTCTCGATCACCGAGCCACCGACGCTACCTTCCAGGTTCGCCTGCAACTGATCGGCGACGTCGCCTAGAGTCATACCAGCCAGCCGCGCTTCGTCTTCGTCGGCCTTGAGCCAGAGCTTGGGCTCGCCGCGCGTCATGGTCGTCTGGGTATGCAGGATCTCGGGATGCGATTGCAGCGCAAGGCGGACACGCTCGCCGAGGTCCTGCAGCACGGGCATGCTCGGGCCGTAGAGGCGATACTCCACGTCGGCCACTACCGGCGGGCCCTGGCCGAACTGGCCAACCACCACCTGCGCCTCGGGGAAACGGCGGTCGAGCTCCGCCTGCAGAGGCTCGATCATCGCCTTGGCGGCTGCGCTCGATTCGGCGCTGACGATGGCCTGGGCGTAGTGGTCCGAATTGTCCTTGTTCATGACCAGGTTGTAGTAGACGGTCGGGAAGCTGCCGCCGACCAGCCAATAGACCCGCTCCGTGCGCCCGTCCTCGCGGATCACCGCTTCGATCGCATCGGCCTGCCGGCGCGTGTTCCCGATCGACGAGTCGCTCGGCAGCCAGACCTGGACCTCGAACATGTTGCAGTCGACCGGCGGGAAGAACTCGTTCCCCAGCGACTTCAGGGCCACGAAGCCGCTGGCCGGCAGGAAGCAGGCGAGCAGGATCGCCACCAAAGGCAGCCGCAGGCCGATGCGCAGGCCGCCGCGGTAGAGGCCGGTGAGCCAAGCCGCGCCCAGGCCATTCCGCCAGAATCGCCGTGGCAAGCTGGCGGGCGTTGGCTTGGCGAAGATGCCGGCG
>RFLL01000441.1 GCA_003693905.1 Alphaproteobacteria bacterium | reverse complement strand
TTGTAGACTGAGCCGCTTCGTCTCCGGGGTCGGTGTCGGTGCCGTGACCTTGACGGGAGGAAGCTCGAATTGCGTTGGCGCCGCATCTTGTCCATCAGGTGCCTGCACCTGCTGCGCAAGTGCAACTCCGTTCGACATCATCGGACTGACGGCCAGCAATCCTGCCGCCACAGCCAACCTTCTTCTGCGCATGGAATCCCCTCCACCGGTTTTTCAGGATTCATGGCTGGCTTGCGGTGCTTTTTCCGCTGGCTGGCCAGAAAGACGTTCATGTTCAAACCTCGCCGTACAAGATCGGCTCTTCTGCGCCTGCTCCCGGGTCAGGCGAGCGCCCCCTGCGACGGCCTTTGCCTTTGAGTGAGACGGTATTCATGTTCCGTCCCTTGGCCCCGGTGATGCGCTCGGACCCGGACTTGACAAGTTCCGAGCCTCGTACCTGCCGGGACCTCATGAGCGGCATCGCCCTCTCCCGCACCTTGTCGTTCCCGTAACCACTCTTTTAACATTTTGTTATTTCTAACGATTTCCGACGCCGCAGATGATTCAGAGGCCGGATCGTCCACATCCCGCCGCGTCTTTCGCGATTTGATATTGCGAATGAGTCCTATTTGCAATATCAAATTAGGGTCATTTCGGATCGTGCGAAGAGAAGCATCATGAACTTTCGGGGACGGCCGGATTCACCGGGCAAGCGGCGACATGGCCGAGGACTGATCCGCGTCTGCCGGTTTTGCCTCGTGGTTTTGGCGGTGTACCTGTCGGCATTGCCTTGGCAGGCAAGTGTAAGCGCCGAGTCGCGGGAGGCGAAATCGGTCAGTGTGGAACTGAACAAGCTGGCGCCGCACGAGGGCGACTGCCAAGTCTATCTCGTGTTGGAGAACGGGACCGGGGAAGCCTTCAAGTCGCTCAAGCTCGACCTCGTCATGTTCGACACCCAGGGAATCGTGGCCCGGCGCCTTGCCGTGGAAGCAGGACCGTTGCCCGCCGGCAAAACGAGCCTGAAGGCGTTCGACATCAACGACCTGTCTTGCAACAGCCTTGGGCGCATCCTGCTGAACGATGTCATGAGCTGCGAGGATGCCGCAGGGGCCCGTAAGGACTGCCTGACATTCGTCTCGACCTCGGCGCGGACCAAGGTTCCATTCGTCAAGTGAGACAGCAACTGTAACCATGACAGTCCTTCAATGAACGACAAACTCGAAACAGCCATCGGATTGACCGGCCATTCGCCTGTTCCGTTCGGGTTTGCCGAGCGCGCAGAGGCCCTCTTTCGGGCCGGTGGCCCGGTGGTCGCAATTCTGATTGCGATGTCGGTTGGTGCGCTTGCCATCGTCTTCGTGAAGCTGTGGCAGTTCCGAACGGCTCGGCTTGGCGACCGCAAGGTTGCGCACGAGGCGCTCCGGCTTTACCGCGCAGGGCGGCCGGGGGAGGCACTGGTCCTGGCTGGGCATTCGTGCAACCCGGCGGCACAGGCGCTGGCGCACGCCATTCGCGGCCAGCGGCGTGGCATCTGCGATGCGAAGGTGCGCGAGGAAGTGACGCGTTATGGTGCCGACGTTCTCGAATCGCTGCGCGCCTGGTTCCGACCGCTGGAGTTGATCGCCTCGCTGGCACCACTCCTGGGACTGTTCGGTACGGTGCTTGGCATGATCGAAGCCTTCCGCCAGCTCGAGCAGGCCGGCAACCGGGTGAACCCGGCAATCCTCTCGGGCGGCATTTGGGAGGCGCTGCTGACCACCGCTGTCGGCCTCGCCGTCGCCATCCCCGCAACCGTGGTTCTGAACTGGCTCGACCGCAAGGTGGACCGGCTGGCTCACGAGATGGACAACGTCGTCACACAGGTCTTCACCGAGGATCTGTCCGGAAAAACCGACGAAGAAGAAAGCCATGAGCCCACCCGTCTCCGCCCCGCCGCAGCCGCGGCTGGCAGATAGCTGGCGCCGCGCACGCGCAAAAAGGCGTCCATCGATCAGCCTGACGCCGCTGATCGACGTCGTATTCATTCTGCTTGTCTTCTTCATGCTGGTGTCCACATTTCTGGACTGGCGCTCGATCGAGCTGAACGTGCCCACCCGGACTGCGGCAGGTGCGTCGATGAAAGGGGCGCTGCTTGTCGAGGTACGCCCTGACGGCGTGAGGCTTTCCGGCGAGACGGTCTCGCTTGATACCCTGGCGTCCCGTGTGGGTGAGCGCGTAGCAGCCCGGCCCGACCAGCGAGTGCTAATCAAGCCCGCGGCGGGCGTTGCCCTGCAAGAGACTGTACGGGTGCTCGACCGGCTCGCCGCAGTCGGCGCAGCCGACATGATGCTGATCCGCAATCCGGGTCGGTGAAACGGTCATGCGTCCTGAATCGCCCCGGCCGAGAAACGACGAGGAACGCATCCTGCCACTCATCAACGTCGTCTTTCTGCTCCTGATCTTCTTCATGCTGGCAGGTCGCCTTGTCGCCTCGACCCCGTTCCGGATCGAGCCGCCGCATTCGGCGAGCGAAGAGTCCGTTGCGGCGCAGGAATCCGTCGTCCTGATCAGCACCGACGGGCGCCTGGCGCTCGACGGAACGGTCATGGAGGCGCCGGCGCTCAAGGCTGCGGTCGCGGAGCGCATGTCAAACGACCCTGCGGCGCGAATGCACCTCAAGGCCGACGGCCGGGTCGAAGCAACCCGCGTGGTTGCGGTGATGGAACTGCTGCACGAGGCAGGTGTCGAAAGGCTCAAACTTCTCACCGTGCGGGAGAGCCGCTGATGCAGATCGGCGTCCAGCACTGGGCGGTGGCGGTTCTGGTGGCGGTGCTTGTGCACGCCGGGGTGGCGACGGCCGTTGTCTGGCAAGTGTCGGGCTCGGGCGTCGAAAGCGCCGGCAGGGGTGGCATCGAGGTTTCGCTCGGCTCGATCGGCGAGGCACCGGGCAGTGTCGCCCCCGCGGCATCGGAAGTGCCCGAAGCCGAGATGGTTGTGCCGGGCGAAGCAACGGCCCGGGCGCCGGTCCGGCAGGCGGCAGCAGTCCCCCCCGATCCTGCCCCCCTGGAAATGGTGAAGCCCGTCGAGGCAGGGACCACCGCGCCGAGCAAGACTTTCGTCAAGGCCGTCCCGGCGGAGATGGTCGAAGCTGGCGTGGAGGGTGAAACGTTCGCGTTGCAACCGGTCGGGGAAGCCGCCGCCGTCGAGGTGATGGACCTCAGGCCGGCGGGAAAAGAGGTGCAGGCTGCCAAACTGCTGTTGCCCGAAGACATGCGTGCGCCCGCCCCCGGCCCGGCGACGGCGCAACCACAGGAAGAGATCGTGGCCAAGGCCGTCATCACTGTACCGCCACCATCCAGGCCGAAGCCCCGGCCCCCCATGCCACCAGAGGCGGACGCGATGCCGGAGCCCGTACTCCCCCGATGGGCGCAAGAACCG
>RFLL01000440.1 GCA_003693905.1 Alphaproteobacteria bacterium | reverse complement strand
TGAGTCCCTCGCGCACCTTGATCCGTCCCTTTCGTCGGCCATGCGGTGTGACCACCCAGACCTCGTCGTTGTCGCGAAGCCCCATCTCGTTGGCCGATGCGGTGCTGATCTCGACCCAGTTCGACGGCTGGATCTCGCGAAGCACATAGTTCGAGCAGAGCCGCGAGTGGGTCTGGAGGGACCCTTTGTAGGTCAGGACCTGCAGCGGCCATTGTTCAGCCTTATCGATCGCATCGATCCCGAAGCCCTCTGCCGTCTTCGGCGGGAGCCATTGGGGACTGCCGCGGAACCGCTCCCCGGTAATACTGTGCCGCGCCGTTGCCACCGATTCGCTGTAGAGGTTGAGGCGGTGGCGATACGGATGCCCGAGTCGCTCGCCCGACCAGGCGCTTTCTGCCCTCTCGAACCGGCCACCGCGCGCCAACACCATCATCACATGCGGCCACTCCTCTTCCTTGAGCGCATCGATATATCGCTCCTTGATCGGCGCGAGATCGCAAACCTCCATGTCCTCGGCGCTGGCCGGCGGCACAGGCTCGCCATCGGCGAAAGCGACATTGGCCGTCGCCTTGAGGTAATAGTCCTCGCGCCGGTGCAGCGGCCACAGCTTGCCGTCCTTGTCGGCGATCGCCTTGTCGCCAAAGCCGGGCAAGCCCAGCCGTTCGGCGACATCGATAAGGAAGGTTTCGAGCGAGAAGTGACGCCCGTCCCTGGTCTTGCCCGTCAAGGGCTCGATCACCGGCCAGCGCACCGATGTGCCTTTCACCAGCGTCAGCTCGTGCATGCCGATATGGACCCAGCGCTCAAGGAAGGTCG
Organism: Alphaproteobacteria bacterium; assembly: GCA_003693905.1. GTDB lineage: Bacteria > Pseudomonadota > Alphaproteobacteria > Kiloniellales > J153 > J153. Next base: position 2,770 of record RFLL01000440.1, on the reverse strand, counting down.
TGTCGGGGAGCACGTAATCTGCATACATGCTGGTATCGCCGACGACGATGTCGGAGGCGATGATCAGCGGGATATTCTTCGGGTCCTTGAGCTTCTCGATCAGCTCTTCATTGCCCTGTCCCGGCACCGAGTAGAGCGGCGTGGCCATATGCCAGATCAGGATATCGATGCCGTAGGGGTAGCGCTCGATCGCCGACGGCAAAAGCTCGCTGTAGACATTGAACGTGTGGGGGAACCAGGGCCTTTTAGCTGGATACGGATTCTTGCCGGCTTCTTTCTTTTTTCGGTACTCGGTCGAGCGCTCGTAGTACACGCCCTCGCGTGACAGTGGCACCCCCACCGGTTTTGTGCTCAGGCCCGGGATCTTCTTGAGATCGTAGCGGCCCTTGTTCCAGTCATAATGACCGCCGCCCGCGCCAATTCCGCCGCGCCAGTTGCAGTTGCCGACCAGCACGTTGAGCATGTGGATCGCAAAGCCATTGTAGAAACCGTTGGGATGCTTCGCCGGCCCGCGGTAAAATTCGCAGGCCGCGTGGCGCCCGTGCGAGGTGAACTCGCGGGCAAGATCGATGATCTTCTTCACCGGCACGCCGCAGGCCTCGCTGTACTCATCAAGCGAGTATTCGAGCGCTGATTCCTTGAGCAGGCGGAAGGCGGACTTGACGCGGACGCCAGCGACCACGCCCTCGTAATCGATGACGGCGCTGAAGACCTCGTTTGCCCTGCCGGGGTGGCCGGTGGCGGCGTCGATGACCACCCGCGCTTCGTCGCCCTCATTGGTCAGCACCAGACCCTTGGCCATGTCCCACTCGGTTTCGGTTGCCTCGAAACGCGTCGGTTTGCCGGTGATCGGGGCGAGGCCTGCCTCATCCAAACTCAGGAAGGCGCCGAAGCGATCGTGGCTGGGATCGACGATAACGAGGTGGGTGGCGTCGGTGTGCGACAGCTCGCCGTGCTGCAGTGCCACATCGCGGTTCGGATGCCCGAGGTAATCCTCATCATAGCGCTTGTTTTCGAGTATCCAGCGCACCATCGCCATCGCCAACGCGCCATCGGTGCCAGGCTTGATCGGCACCCACTCGGCGAACTCGCCGATGACGCTGCCACGGTGCAGCACCGGGTCGATGCAGACGTAGCGCATGCCCTTGGCCCGTGCCTGGGCAACCATGCGCCCGAGCGTCTGCATCGGGAAGTTGGCATCGCCCGGCGAAGTCCCCCAGAAAAGAAGGAACTCGGCCCCCAACACGTCCGGCTTGACCGCGTGCCTGGTCGGATAGACGGCCTCAGTGGCGACGTGGTGGCTCACTTCACAGACGTTCGTATGCTCAAAAGCGTTGACCGTGCCGAAGGCGTTCGTAAAGCGTTTGACGAAATCCAGGCGCGACTTCTTGATCCGGCCGCCCTGAAAGACGAGCCCGTTCGTTCGTGGCCCCATCTCGGGCGCGTCGGGGTCCATCGGCTCCTTGCGCTTCGCATGGAGCCCCCGGAATCCGAGCACCGCGAGGTCCTTGCTCGCCGGGTCGTCGGTGTCGGCGAAGATCTTGCCGCCGTCGACGACCTCGTCGATAAACGTCTCCCATTCGATCGGCTTCCATTTGCCACTGCCGCGCGGACCGACGCGCTTGAGGGGTACCGTCAGCCGATAGGGATCATAGGCGGTCTGTAGCCCGGCATTTCCGCGGGCGCACACCGTCCCCGGAAAGCGCGCCGAATCGCTCAACGCCGTCGAGTAGAGGAGATAATCCTCGCGGCAGTTCTTGTGATAGGGATTGCCCATGATGCGCACGATGCGGCCGTTCTCGCGGTCGATCTTGACCCTGAGGCCACACTCGCTGTGGCACTGAAGATCGGTGGTGTGGCGCAGGATGAATTTCGAATTGATCCGATGCTTCCCCGTCTTCGAATCGAGCAGCCACTCGGGCTCGTCGGAATTTCCCCACACTCGATTCTTGGCTTTCTTGCCCCGATCGTTGAACGGGATCATGTGCCAGAGCACGTCATAGTTGCCGGCAAATCCCGCCCCGACGCCACCGGCGGCGAGAAGCTGGAGAACGGTGCGACGGCCAACCATGTTAGACCTCCTTTGCTGCGCCCACGGGGGCGTTCGAGTTGATCGGCAGGATCGAGGCCAGAAGAACGGCAACGCTCACCGCGATCAGGGTTTCGAAGGCCGTGTACCAGATCACCTCCACATTCGGTGTGAAGTCTAGATAGCCGGCACCGCTTCGGTTGAGCGCCTGTCCGGCGATCAGGATCAGATAGCGCAGCGCGTAGGCGCCCCAGAGCACGCCGATGCTGGCAAGCACATCGGCAGCAATGCGCTTGCCGCCGAAGACCAAAACCACGAAAGGTGCGGCCAGCCCGATGACCAGGGTGTGCCAGACAATGGTTGAGAAATAAGGCCCGAACAGAAGCGCCGCGGCGCGCTGGTTGGCGATATCGCCGAAACGCGCGATCCACCACAGCCATGCATACCAGACGATGCCGGCGAGCGCGACAGCGCCGAGCATGCCCCAGCGATAGTGCCGGCCCGGGGCCATCCAACGCTGCGTGGACAGGGCGTTCAGGAGCGGGATGACCGCGACATGAACCGCCGCGCCGCCGGCGAGCCCGGTAAGCACGAACAGGATCACCTGCGCCGGCGAGTTCCACAGCGGCACCCCGTGCTCGTTCATCAGAAAGATTCCCGAATAGGCCTGAGCGAACAGGCTGAGAAGGATGAGCCCGACCAGCACCGCCTTGCCGACAAAGCGCATCTCCAGCAGCCGAT
>RFLL01000439.1 GCA_003693905.1 Alphaproteobacteria bacterium | reverse complement strand
GCGCAGGATCGACACCTTGGGCCGGGCTTCGCGGACCACGAAGTTGGAAATGGGCACCAGGCCGCTGGCCGTCTGAATGCGGATCTGGTCGAGCTGCGCGATGGTGCGATCATTCACGGGCAGGCGGGCGACGATGTCGATTTCCTCGTCGCTGCTGTCGGGCCGATACTCGCCCAGGGTCATGCCGTTGGTGACCATGCGCACATAAGCCCCGATCAGGGTTACATCGGCGCCGAACTTGGCCGCCTGGGCGCGATCGACGCGCAGCGCCCATTCGATGCCCGGGACCGGACGACCGTCCTCGATGTTGGTGAAGCCGCCCATGCGCCGCATCGCCGTCGCAATGCGCGCGGCGGCGGGTTCGATCAGATCGGGCCGGTCGGAGGTGACTTGAATCTGAACCGGTTTGCCGACCGGCGGACCGGCCTCCTCCTTGCGCGGTTCGACCTGGATGCCGGCCAGCGGCGCCACCCGCCTGCGGATGTCGGCCAGGATCTCGTCGGCGGGGCGGCGCAGGAACCAGTCGGTGAATTCGAGCTGGATGGTGCCGATCAGGTCCTCTGGCTCGTCGCGCTGGATTCCGGATTCGGCCACGCTGCGCGCATAGATGGCGTGAAGCTCGCCGGTTTCACGGTGCAGGTCGAGGATCCGATTCTCGACCTGGCGCAGCAGCGCATCGCGTTCATAGATGGACAGATTGCCGCGGGCATGAACCTGAAGTACCGCATTGTCCGGTTCGACGTCGGGGAAGAATTCGACCCCGCGGCCGAACTCGGCATAGGCCCACTGGGCCCCGATCAGGACCAGCACCGCTGCTATCAGGATCTTGCCCGGGTGGCGCAAGGCCCCGCGCAGCACCTTGAGGTAGACTCCGGTGAAGCCGTGCACGTGGCCCAGGTCCCCGCGCTCGCCGGCGGCCAGAGCCTTCATCGTCGCCGCATCGGCGGTGCCGCCCGGCCGACCGAAGATCGCCCCCAGCGTGGGCACGAAGATCAGCGCCATGACCAGCGAGGCGCTGAGCGTGGCGACCAGGGTGATGGGCAGGAACTTCATGAATTCGCCGACGATCCCGGGCCAGAACATGAGCGGCAGAAAGGCGGCCAGGGTGGTGGCGGTGGAGGCGATGACCGGCCACGACATGCGCTTTGCCGCCAAGCCGTAGGCGACGCGCCGGTGGTTCCCTTCGGTCATCTTCCGGTCGGCGTATTCGGTGACCACGATGGAGGCATCGACCAGCATGCCGACGGCCAGAATGAGGCTGAACAGAACGACGATGTTGATGGTGAACCCGAGGCTGGCAAGAACCAGGATCCCGGCCAGGAACGAGCCCGGGATTGCAATCCCGACCAGCCCGGCCGAACGCACGCCCAGGGCCGCGACGATCACCACCATGACCAGCAGAATCGCGCTCAGCACGTTGTTCTGAAGGTCGCTCAGCATGGTCCGGATCTGGGTCGATTTGTCCTGGCTGTAGGTGACGACGATTCCTTCCGGCCAGTCCTGCGATTTGCGCTCCACGATGGCGCGCACCCGGGCGATGGTCTCGATGATGTTTTCACCCGTGCGCTTGGAGATTTCGAGCGCGATCCCCGGCTTGCCGTTGATGCGGGCAAAGCCGCTCGGGTCCTTGAACGTCGGGCGCAGGGTCGCAACGTCGCGCACGCGCACGACCGCGTCGCCGTTGACCTTGAGCGGCATGTCCAGAATGTCGTCGACGGTCTCGAACAGGCCCGGCAGCTTGACCGCGAAACGCCCGTGGCCGGTATCGATCGACCCCGCGGCAACGACCCGGTTGGAACGGCTGACCGCATTGACCACGTCCGTCATGTCGAGGCCGTAGCTTTCGATGACCATGGGGTCGAGAATGATCTCCACCACCTCGTCGCGGTCGCCAGCGATCTGGACCGCGAGCACGCTGGGGATTCCTTCGATGTCGTCGCGCAGGTCGCGGGCCAGACGCAGCAGTGTGCGTTCCGGGACATCGCCCGACAGCGTCACCACGAGAATCGGGAACAGGCTGAGGTTGATCTCGTGGACGGTCGGCTCTTCGGTGTCGTCGGGCAGGTCCGGTTTCGCCAGATCGACCTTTTCACGCACGTCGTCCAGCGCCCGGTCGATGCTGTATCCGGCCTCGAATTCGAGCACGATGTTGGCCCCGCCGAGGTAGGCGGTCGAGCGCATCTCGTCGAGCCCTTCGATGCTGCGGAATTCCTCCTCCATCGGTTTGATGAGCAGGCGCTCGGCATCCTCTGGCGAGATGCCTTCGTGCACGATGTTGACATAGAGGACCGGGATCTGGATGTCCGGCTCCGCTTCCTTGGACACCGTCACGTAGGCGTACGTACCGGCCAGCAATATCAGGACCAGGGCGGACAGGACCGTCCGGGCGTGAGTGATCGCAGCGTCGATCAGGGCGTTCACGACGCTCCTCCCAGGTCTGCGCGCTCGCGGGCGGTCTCGTCCACGGGGCGCACCTTCTGGCCGTCGACGACGAATTCCTGCCCGACGGTGATCAGCCGTGCCCGGTGCGGCAGACCCGTTACCCACACCGCCTCGGCGGTTTCGTCGAGGATGCGCACCGGCACGAACGCAACGGTGTCATCGGAGCGCACGGTCTTGACGCCGATCAGGCCGCGATCGTTCAGGGTCAGCAGGGCCGGGGAAACCCGATGGGCCATCACTTCGCTCAGCGGCAGGGTGACCTCGGCGGTGATACCGTCGGCCAGAGCCCCGTCCGGGTTGGCGATCTCGACTTCGAGCCGGAACGTGCGCGTGGCGGGGTCGGCCTCGGGCGCGATGAAGCGGACGGTTCCGGCGATCTCCTGTCCGGTGACCAGACGCACCTGGGCCACGGTCCCAGGCGCGATCCGGCTCACTTCGCGCTCGCTGACCTGGACCACGGCCAGGATCGGATCGAGATCGATCAGGCGGATCACCGGATCCCCGCTTTTGACGTATTCGCCGATTTCCGCGATCCGGTCACCGACGACACCGGCGAACGGGGCCCGGATGACGGTTCTGGCAAGGGCGAGTTCGGCCGCGGCGACTTCGGCCTTGGCGGTCTCCAAGGCGGTCTTCCTTGCGGCCAGTTGAGTCTGGGCGCGAAAGCCCTTTTCAGACAGGCGCTGCGCCGCTTCGTATTCGACCCGGGCCTGTTCGAGCATGGCCCTGGCTTCGGCGAGGCGCGCCGGCCGGTCCTCCTTTCGCAAACGGACCAGGACGTCGCCTCTGGCCACACGGGCGCCCTTGGCAACCGGAATTTCGGAGATCCGGCCGTTGATTTCCGCTCGCACCTCGATCTTGCGCACCGCTTCGGTCTGTCCACGCACCATCAGGCGCGCGATCCGCGGCTCTGCACTTTGGGTGCGCACCCGCACGCTCGGCACTTTTTCCGTGGCGGCAAGATCCGCAGGCGGTTTCTGACCCGCAGGCGGCGTCCCGCGCTCGCCGATGACGCCCGAAGCGATCCAGACGGCGACCCCGAGCGCCAATCCGGCAGCATAGAGATAGGAGCGCTTCATCGCCTCGCTCCCCCCGTCCCGGCCTGATTCGTGCTCATGGCGTATCTATTCCGCCACCAGCCGCGTCGTCGATTCGACCTGTTCCAGCAGCCGGTCGCGATTGGCGGTGAGATAATCCGCCGCGGCCCGGTAGACGGCGAGACCGAGGCCGTGGACGAAGGCTTCGCCCGGGGGACGCTGGCTCGGATCGCACTCTTC
>RFLL01000438.1 GCA_003693905.1 Alphaproteobacteria bacterium | reverse complement strand
GTCGGCTTCATGGCGGTCATATCGGTCTTCCCGGCGCCCCGCGCAAGCGGATCCGGGCCCCCGGTCCGGTGCGCGGTCTAATGGGCAAAGACATCGACATCCCCCCATCCGGCGAGGTCCAGCGCGGCGCGCGTCGGCAGAAACGCGAAACACGCCTCGGCCAGTGCGGTGCGTCCTTCGCGTGCCAGCATGGCGTCCAGCTTCTCGCGCAGGCGGTGGAGGTAAAGCACGTCGCTGGCGGCGTAGCGCAACTGCTCCTCGCTCAGATCGTGGGCGCCCCAGTCGGAGGACTGCATCTGCTTCGACAGATCGACGCCCAGAAGGTCGCGGCACAGATCCTTCAGGCCGTGGCGATCGGTGAAGGTCCGTACCAGGCGCGAAGCCAGCTTGGTGCAATAGACCGGGGCACAGGTGACACCCAGGTAATGCTGGATGGCGGCCAGGTCGAAGCGCGCGAAATGAAACAGCTTCAGAACCTCGGGATCGGCCAGCACCTTTTTCAGACGGGGCGCGTCGTAGCGGCGCTCGCGGAACTGCACCAGATGACAGGAGCCGTCACCGGCGGAGAGCTGCACCAGACATAGACGGTCGCGCAACGGGTCGAGGCCCATGGTTTCCGTATCGACCGCGATCACGTCGCCGAGGTCGATGTCGGAGGGCAGGTCGTTCTGATGAAGGTGGAGGTCCACGCGTTTCGTTCCCGCGTTGCCCGCAGTCGGCACCCGGTTCCCGTCGTTTCCGGGGCGGCTCAGGCTTGTCCGGCATTCTCGCCAGAGGCGAGTCCGTGTCAAGCGGTTCGGGAATCGGGCGCTTCGGGGGGCGGACCTTCTGCCAGTCCCCCCGCAAGGGGCTGTCCCGCGCGCCCGACAATCAGTATATAGGGCGCGGGCAGCTCCCAGGGCACGGGCGAAGGCGCCCGTGTTGCAGGGTCTGGCTGCGGGCTGCGCATCTGCGGGGGCAGGACGAAGGGAACAGCAATGAACGCGGGCGTAATCACGATCTTCGGCGGCTCCGGTTTCATCGGCCGGCATCTGGTCCGCCGTCTGGCGCGTCAGGGATGGGTCATCCGGGTGGCGGTGCGCCATCCGGCGGCGGCCAATTTCCTCAAGCCGCTGGGTGATGTCGGCCAGATCGTCCCGATCCGGGCGCCGGTTCAGGACGAAGCGGCGGTGCGCGCGGCCGTGGCGGGTGCGCGAGCGGTGGTCAATCTGGTCGGCGTCCTTTACGAGCGCGGGCGCCAGCGCTTTGACGAGGTCCATGTGCGCGGGGCGGGACGGATCGCCGCCGCGGCGGCGGCGGCCGGGGCCGGGCGCCTGGTCCATGTCTCGGCGATCGGCGCCGATCCGGCCGCGCCGGCGGCCTATGCCCGGTCCAAGGCGGCCGGTGAAGTGGCGGTCAGGGCGGCGTTCCCGGACGCCGTCATCCTGCGCCCCAGCATCGTGTTCGGGCCCGAGGACGATTTCTTCAACCGGTTTGCGGTCATGGCCCGTCTGTCACCGGTGCTGCCGCTGATCGGCGGCGGGCGGACCCGCTTTCAGCCGGTCTATGTCGGCGACGTCGACGATGCCATCGCGCGCTGCGTCGCTTCCCCGCGTGTGGCCGGCCGCCTGTTCGAACTCGGCGGCCCCCGGGTCTATACCTTCCGCGAGCTGATGGAGATTCTGCTGCGCGAAATCCGCCGCCGCCGGCTGCTGGTGCCGGTGCCGTTCGCGCTGGCGGAAGCCATCGCTATCTTCACCGAATGGCTGCCGGAGCCGCCGCTGACCCGTGATCAGGTCCGGCTTCTGCGTCGCGACAACGTGGTTGCGGACGGGGCGGCCGGGCTCGTCGATCTCGGCATTCAGCCGACGGCGCTCGAGGTGATCATCCCGACCTATCTCGAACGCTACCGGCCGCACGGACGCTTCACCCTGGCCCGGGTCGCCTGAATCCCGGGGTGGGGCTCGCGACCCCGGCGGGCGGCTCAGACGAACCAGATCAACAGGGCCGCGCCCAGGATCAGGCGGTAGACGACGAACGGCGTAAAGGTCGCCCGGCGCAGCCAGCGCAGCATCAGAGCAATGGCCAGCAGCGCGCACACGAAGGCGACGACGGCCGCCACCGCGGCATCGAGGCCAAGCGCGACGTTGCCGCTGCGATAGAGATCGAGGCCGGCCAGGGTGCCGGCGCCCAGAATCGTCGGGATCGACAGCAGCAGCGAGAACCGGGCCGCCTCGGCGCGCTCGAACCCGAGGATGCGCGCCGCCGTCATGGTGATGCCGGAACGGCTGGTCCCGGGAACCAGTGCCAGCACCTGGGCCAGCCCGATCGCGACCGCCGCCCCGATGTTCATGTGCTCGATCCGGCGCACGGTCATGCCGCTGCGATCGGCGAGGTAGAGCACGATGCCGAAGACGATGGTCATCCAGGCGACGATGCGCCCGTCGCGCAGCACCGTCTCGACCGTGTCCTTGAGGAGGTAACCGGCGACAAGGACCGGGATGGTCGCGACCAGGATATGAAGCGTCAGTCGTGCGCCGGGGGTATTCTGGCCGAGAAGAAGCCGGCCCAGGCCGCCGACCATCCGGGTCACATCGCGCCAGAAATAGGCGCAGACCGCCCCCAGGGTGCCGACATGGACGGCGATGTCGAGGATCAGGCGCTCGCTTTCGCTCTGACCGGGGGGAAGTTCGCTGAACCGTGCCAGCCCCTCCCACACCAGAATCAGGTGGCCCGAGGAACTGATCGGCAGGAATTCGGTGATTCCCTGAACCAGCGACAGAATCAGGATATGAAGTAGCGACAAGGCAGCAGGCCCCCCGGCGGCACGCGCCGCGCTTATACCATCGCTTCGGGCGAGTCGCCCAGAGGGTCTTTAGGTCCGATTCGGTACCAAATTTCTTTTTGTTTCCCGACTCCGCCCCCATGTTGCGCCAGGAGCGGGTTTCCTGTACACTTTATTACGTCAGTATATGTGACCTAATCTGGCGGGCGCCGAAAAAAAACACCTCGGCAGACGCGCCCCCGGGACCGGGTCCGAGACGGTAACCATAAGCGATCTGCGCCTCTGCGGGGGCGCTCCCGAAGGATCAGAAACCAGCGGCTGTCGGGGCCGGCCAGGAGGGCCGGCGCGCAGGCTCCCCCGACGCCCGAGGAAGAGGCGCGCCATGGTCAACAAGATGCTTCGCTTCATCGACGTGGGAGAACGTCGGCCCGACAAGCGTCCGGCGGCGGAGCGGCGCCACGATTTCCACGAGATCTATGCCGAATTCGATCCCGACGCCGCGGCCGAGCAGGCGGGGCGCTGTTCGCAGTGCGGCGTGCCCTTCTGTCAGGTGCACTGTCCGCTGCACAACAACATCCCGGACTGGCTTCTGCTGAGTGCCGAAGGGCGTCTGGAGGAGGCCTACGAGCTGGCCCAGGCGACCAACAACTTCCCCGAGATCTGCGGTCGCATCTGCCCCCAGGACCGCCTGTGCGAAGGCAATTGCGTGATCGAACAGGCCGGGCACGGGGCGGTGACGATCGGCGCCATCGAAAAATACATCACCGAAACCGCGTGGCAGCGGGGCTGGGTCAGGCCGGTGCGCCCGGGGCAGGAACGCAGCCAGTCGGTGGGCATTGTCGGGGCCGGCCCGGCCGGTCTGGCGGCGGCCGAGGAATTGCGCCGCCACGGCTACGAGGTGGTGGTCTATGATCGCTACGACCGCATCGGCGGTCTGCTAATCTACGGCATTCCCAATTTCAAACTGGAAAAGCAGGTGGTCGCCCGCCGGGCGCAGTTGCTGCGTGATTCCGGTGTCGCCTTCCGCCTCAATTGCGAGGTCGGACGCGACATTTCGCTGGCCGATCTGCGCGCCCGTCACGATGCGGTGCTGATCGCAACCGGAGTCTACAAGGCGCGCGCGCTCAAGGTCCCGGGGGCCGGCCTCGGCAATATCTATCCCGCGCTCGATTATCTCATCGCCTCGAACCGCAAAGGTCTGGGCGATGCCGTGCCGGAGTTCGACAGCGGCGCTCTGAATGCCGCCGGCAAGAACGTGGTGGTGATCGGTGGCGGCGATACGGCGATGGATTGCGTGCGCACCGCCATTCGCCAGGGCGCGCGGGCGGTGCGCTGCCTTTATCGCCGCGACCGCGAAAACATGCCCGGCTCGCGCCGTGAGGTGGAGCACGCCGAGGAAGAAGGCGTCGAATTCGTCTGGCTGTCGGCGCCGGAAGCCTTTCTCGGCGAGGGCACGGTGCGCGCGGTGCGCGCGGCGCGGGTCCACCTCGGTGTGCCCGATGCCACCGGCCGCCAGAGCCCGCAGATCATCGCAGGGTCGAGCTTCACGGTCGAAGCCGACCTAGTGATCGAGGCGCTGGGCTTCGATCCCGAGGATCTGCCGGCGCGTCTGCACCAGCCCGATCTGGCGGTCACCCGCTGGGGGACGCTGCGCATCGACCATCGCACCATGCGCACCAACCTCGACGGCGTGTTCGCCGCCGGGGACATCGTGCGCGGTGCCTCGCTGGTGGTGTGGGCGGTGCGCGACGGGCGCGATGCGGCGGCGCAGATCCACCGCTACATCCAGTCCCGGGTCGACGGTGCCGAGGCCGGCACATCGGATCGTGCCGTGGCCTGAAGCAGGAAAGATCGAGCGATGATGCAGGTGAACGAACGCGAAGTGCCGGCCGACTGGCCTGCGGAAGCGGCGCGCTTGGCCCGCGAAGGGTTGTACGACCCGCGCGAAGAGCACGAATCGTGCGGCGTCGGTCTGGTCGCCGCCATCGACGGCAAGCCCCGGCGCGAAGTCGTCGAGGCCGGCATCGCCGCGCTCAAGGCGGTATGGCACCGCGGCGCCGTCGACGCCGACGGCAAGACCGGCGACGGCGCCGGCATTCACGTCGAAATTCCGCAGGACTTCTTCCGCGAGCACGTGGCGCGCACCGGACACAATCCCGGTGCCACGCGCATCGCGGTGGGAATGATCTTCCTGCCGCGCACCGATTTCGCCGCGCAGGAACGGTGCCGCGTTCTGGTCGAGCGCGAAATCCTCAACTACGGCTATACCATCTACGGCTGGCGTCAGGTGCCAGTGAACACCGACGTCATCGGCGAGAAGGCGGAAAACGCCCGCCCGGAGATCGAACAGATCATGATCGCCAACAGCCGGGGGACACCGGAACGGCAGTTCGAGATCGACCTCTATGTCATCCGCCGCCGTATCGAACGCGCCGCCGAAAGCGAATCGATCAAGGATTTCTATATCTGCTCGCTGTCGTGCCGGTCGATCATCTACAAGGGCATGTTCCTGGCCGAACAGCTCGACGCCTTCTATCCCGACCTGCGTGACGATCGCTTCGCCTCCAGCTTCGCGATCTTCCATCAGCGCTATTCGACCAATACCTTTCCGACCTGGCGCCTGGCGCAGCCGTTCCGCGTGCTCGCCCACAACGGCGAGATCAACACCCTCAAGGGCAACGTCAACTGGATGAAGGCGCACGAATGCCGCCTGGCATCGGCGGAACTGGGCGCACACATCGAAGAGCTCAAGCCGGTGGTTCAGCCCGGCGCCTCGGATTCGGCCGCACTCGATGCCGTGTTCGAGCTGATGGTGCGCGCCAATCGCGACCTGCCGATGGTCAAGACGATGCTGATCCCCGAGGCCTGGCGCGAAGACGACCCCATTCCCGATGCGCACAAGCAGTTGTACAGCTACTGCAACGCCGTGATGGAGCCGTGGGACGGCCCGGCGGCGGTGTGCGGCTATGGCGGGCGCTGGGTCATGGCGGGCATGGATCGCAACGGCCTGCGGCCGCTGCGCTATGCGATCACCCGCGGCGGGTTGCTGTTCGCCGGGTCGGAAACCGGCATGGTGCGTCTGCCGGAACCGGAGATCGTCGAAAAGGGGCGCCTCGGCCCGGGCCAGATGATCGCCGTCGATCTGCAGGCCGGCAGGCTCTACAAGGATCGCGAGCTCAAGGATTACCTGGCTTCGCGGCGGCCGTTCGGCGACTGGGTGCGCAACATCACCCGCATCGACGATCTGATCCGTTCCGATCACGGCGAGCCGGCGCGCCTCGAGCGCGATGAGTTGCGCCGCCGTCAAGTCGCCTACGGCCAGACCATGGAAGACATGGAGCTGATCCTCCATCCCATGGTCGAGGACGCGAAGGAAGCCATCGGCTCGATGGGCGACGATGCGCCGCTTGCGGTGCTGTCGGGGCGCTATCGCGGGCTGCATCATTTCTTCCGTCAGAACTTCAGCCAAGTGACCAACCCGCCGATCGATTCGCTGCGTGAACGGCGGGTGATGACCCTCAAGACGCGGCTCGGCAATCTCGGCAACATCCTGGACGAGGACGAAAGCCAGTGCCGGCTGTTGCAGCTCGATTCACCGGTTCTGTCGACCGCCGAGTTCGAGGCCATGCGCAACTACATGGGCGAGACGGCGGTGAGCATCGATTGCACCTTCGAAGTACGCCGCGCCGATGGTGAAGGACATGCCCTGAAGGAAGCGCTTGACCGGATCCGTCGCGAGGCCGAGGATGCGGTGCGCGGCGGCTGCGAACACATCATCCTCAGCGACGAGGCGATCGGCCCAGAGCGTGCGCCGGTGCCGATGATTCTGGCCGCCGGCGCGGTCCACTCGCACCTGGTGCGCCAGAATCTGCGCACCTTCACCTCGCTCAACGTGCGCAGCGGCGAATGCCTGGACGTCCACTATTTCGCCGTCCTCATCGGCGTCGGGGCGACCGCGGTCAATGCCTATCTGGCTCAGGAATCGATCGCCGACCGGCATCGCCGCGGCCTGTTCGGCGATCTCAGCCTCGAAGAATGCGTCGCCCGCTACAAGCAGGCGGTCAACGACGGCCTGCTCAAGATCATGTCCAAGATGGGCATTTCGGTCCTGTCCTCCTATCGCGGCGGCTACAACTTCGAGGCGGTCGGGCTGTCGCGTACTCTGGTCGACGAATACTTCCCGTCGATGCCGAGCCGCCTGTCGGGCATCGGCCTGACCGGAATCGAGCAGAAGGTGGTCGCCGCCCATCGCCGCGCCTGGGCAACGGACGTCACCGTCCTGCCGGTCGGCGGCTTCTATCGCTATCGCCGCGGCGGCGAGGCTCACGGCTGGGAAGCCGCATTGATCCACACCCTTCAGGCGGCGGTCGCCAACGATTCGTATTCGACCTACAGGAAATTCAGCGAAGGCGTGGCCAAGCTGCCACCGATCACGTTGCGCGATCTGCTCGATTTCAAACGCGACGGGATCACGCCGGTGCCGCTCGAAGAGGTCGAATCGATCACCTCGCTGCGCAAACGTTTCATTACGCCGGGCATGTCGCTGGGCGCCCTGTCGCCTGAGGCGCACGGCACCCTCAACATCGCCATGAACCGCATCGGCGCCAAGTCCGATTCCGGCGAAGGCGGCGAAGATCCGCAACGCTTCGTCCCGCGACCCAACGGCGACAACGAAAACTCGGCCATCAAGCAGGTCGCTTCCGGCCGCTTCGGCGTCACCGCGGAATACCTGAACAACGGCCGCGAGATCGAGATCAAGATCGCCCAGGGCGCCAAGCCGGGCGAGGGCGGTCAGCTTCCCGGCTTCAAGGTGACCGAGATGATCGCCAAGCTGCGTCATTCGACGCCGGGGGTGACGCTGATCTCGCCGCCGCCCCATCACGACATCTATTCGATCGAGGACCTGGCCCAGCTCATCTACGATCTGAAGCAGATCAACCCCGATGCGCGGGTGTGCGTGAAGCTGGTGGCGCGTTCGGGCATCGGCACCATCGCCGCCGGCGTGGCCAAGGCCAAGGCCGACGTGATCCTGATTTCAGGGCATTCCGGCGGCACCGGCGCCAGTCCGCAGACGTCGATCAAGTATGCCGGGGTGCCGTGGGAGATGGGCCTGGCCGAGGTCCATCAGGTGTTGACCCTGAACCGTCTGCGCAACAACGTGCGCCTGCGCACCGACGGCGGCCTCAAGACCGGGCGCGACGTCGTCATCGCCGCCCTGCTCGGGGCCGAGGAATTCGGCATCGGAACGGCGGCCCTGATCGCCATGGGTTGCATCATGGTGCGTCAGTGCCATTCCAACACCTGTCCGGTGGGCGTGTGCACGCAGCGCCCGGAGCTGCGCGAAAAGTTCACCGGAACGCCGGAGAAGGTGGTCAACCTGTTCAGCTTCATCGCTGAGGAAGTACGCGAAATCCTGGCCTCTCTGGGCGCGCGCAGCCTCGACGAGGTGATCGGGCGCACCGATCTGCTGGCGCAGGTCAGCCGCGGTGCCGCGCATCTCGACGATCTCGATCTCAACCCGCTTCTGACCAAGGCCCATGCCGGCCACGAGCCGATGTTCTGCACGCTCAAAGGCCGCAACGAAGTCCCCGAGACCCTCGATGCCCAGATCATCGAGGACGCCCGGCCGCTGTTCGAGGTCGGCGAAAAGATGCAGCTTCAGTACACCATCCGCAACACGCACCGGGCGATCGGCACCAAGCTGTCGTCGAAGATCACGCGCCGGTTCGGGATGGCCGGGTTGAATCCAGGGCATATCACGGTGCGTTTGCGCGGCTCGGCCGGGCAGTCGCTGGGGGCTTTTGCCGTTCGCGGTCTCAAGCTCGAAGTGTTCGGCGATGCCAACGACTACGTCGGCAAGGGCCTGTCGGGCGGCACCATCGTGGTCCGGCCGATGACCGCGAGCGCGCTGGTGACCAACGAGAACACGATCATCGGCAACACCGTGCTCTACGGCGCCACCGACGGGCGCCTGTTTGCCGCCGGTCAGGCCGGTGAGCGCTTCTGCGTGCGCAATTCGGGGGCGGTGGCGGTGGTCGAAGGCTGCGGCTCCAACGGGTGCGAGTACATGACCGGCGGCACGGCGGTGATTCTCGGCCCCATCGGCGACAACTTCGCCGCCGGAATGACCGGCGGCATGGCCTTCGTCTACGATCCCGAATCCACTCTGCCGGCGCGGATCAACGCCGACAGCGTCATCTATCAGCGCATCGAGATGCCCTACTGGGAAACGCTCGCCCGCGATCTCATCGCCGAACACGTGCGCGAAACGCAGTCGCGCTTTGCCGAGCGGCTGCTGATCGACTGGGAACAGGAAAAGGTGCGTTTCTGGCAGGTGGTGCCGAAGGAGATGCTGGACCGCCTGGCACACCCGGTGCGGGCCGAAGAGGGGAGCGAAAGGCGGGCCTGACGTCGCCCTTGCCGCCTTCCCTGATTCCACCGTCCGCCGTCTTGCCTTATAGTCGTGCCCGTGCGTACCCTGTATCACCTGCCGCTCGATCCCGGGTCCCGCGCGGTTCGCATCCTGCTTGGCGAAAAACGCCTTGAGGTCGCCCTCAAGACCGAGCAGGTGTGGAAACGGCGCGAGAGTTTTCTGCGCCTCAACCCCGCCGGCGAGGTGCCGGTTCTGGTCGAGGAGGACGGGACGTCCCTGCCCGGGGCACTCGTGATCGCCGAATATCTGGACGAGGTCTATTCCGAGCCGCCGCTGATCGGCGCCGATCCGCTGGACCGGGCCGAGGTGCGTCGCCTGGCGGTATGGTTCTTCGGCAAGTTCGCGCGCGAGGTCAGCACCAATCTGATCGAAGAAAAGGTGACCAAGCGCTTCCTCGGCATGGGCGAGCCCAATGCCTCGGCGATCCGCGCCGGGCTTGCCAACATCCACTACCACCTCGATTACATCGCCTGGCTCAGCGAACGGCGGCGATGGCTGGCCGGGGATCTGTTTTCGCTGGCCGATATCGCTGCGGCGGCGCATCTGTCGGCGCTCGACTATCTCGGCGACGTGCCGTGGGAGGAGCATCCGGGCGCCAGGGACTGGTACGCCCGGATCAAGTCGCGGCCCAGCCTGCGCCCGATCCTGGCCGACCTGATTCCCGGCATGACCCCGCCCCGGCACTATCCCGATCCGGACTTCTGAGATCCGCCCGGCTTTCTGGAACCCGGGCCCGTGTCATGCGGGGGCGATGCCGATGCGATCTCGCCGGTTTGGAGCGCTATGCGGTCTTTGGCGGCAATTAACGGCGATTTAATCGTTTTCCGGTAATCTGTTGCATGCTCTTGGTCATATCTGATCACATCGGTGTCCCATGGTCGAAGACAAGCTGCTGACCCCGCCCCAGGTCGCCGAACGCCTCCAGGTCAACGAACGCACGGTGACCCAGTGGCTGCGCAAGGGGCACCTGCGCGGCTTCAAGATCGGCAAGGAATGGCGCATCGCGCAACGTGATCTGCATGCCTTCCTCGAACACAGCGCCAACGTGCCCCCATCCGCCGGCGGGTCGTCGAAAAGCCGCTCTTAGCGCCGTTTGCACCCGATTCGGCCCGCCCCGGCCCACATAAACATCTGCTTGCGGCCATTCGGCCCCGTTTCGCACCCGCTTGTCCCCGTCATTCTCCCTATTCACAGGCCGAAACCGACGGTTTCGGTTGCCTGTGTGTCGAAAATCTCCTAAAAAGACCTCAAGTGGGCAATCACGTACGCAACGATCTCCCCGATTGACCACCCAGAGTCCCGTTCGACCGTGGCGGGACTCTCTTTTTGTCTGCGGAAGGTGCCGGCGCCCCGGGGAAAACGCCTTGGGGGAAAAGGCCCATCGTCGTCGAGGCCGCCCGCGGGACGCAGGGACGGCAGGGTGCGGGGATGGCGGGTGACGAGTTGCGGCGCCTGCGGCCTCAGGGCACCAGCACGATGACGTCGACCGGATGGCCGATGCCCGGAACCGCGGCGCTGGTGATGCGCCGCGGCGTCGTCCGCGGGCGATATCCTTGTGCGCATGCCAGATCGAACGTGGGTGCGTCGCACAGGGCGTGGGTGCCCAGGGTCTTGTTGTACTGTTCCAGCTTGGCCGACAGGTTTACGGCATCGCCGATCACCGTATATTCCAGCCGCGTTTCATCCCCGACCGCTCCGAAGACCACCCGTCCGGCGGCAAGCGCGCCGTTGACCTCCGGTGCCGGACGTCCGGCGGCGCGTGTGGCCGCGGTCCATTCGGCGGCCACGGCCAGGGCTTCCTCGACCGCGACGATGGCATCGGCGGCGTAGGTGTCGGACGGGCTGGCGGCGCCGAAGGTGGCCATAATGCCGTCGCCCAGAAACTTGTCGATGCTGCCGCCATGGCGTTGCACCACGGGGACGATCAGGTGCTGATATTCGCTGAGCAGGCCCATGACCTCGTCCGGAGCGTGGGTTTCGGCCAGGCGCGTGAACCCGCGCATGTCGAAATTGACGATGGCGGCATCACGCACCTCGCCGGTGCCGACCGCGATTTCGCGCTCCGATCCGCGGATTCGCCGGGCGACTTCGGGCGCGAAGAACCGTGACAGCTCGCGTGCCGCGACTTCCTCGGTGACGGCCCGTACCAGCAGCGCGCGGCCGCGGATCAGCCCGACGCCAAGGATCAGCGAGACCACCAGAATCGACACGATCTTGTCGAATTCGGCGCCGAGCAGAACCGCATTCGAGGTCATGTAGGCGACGTAGTCGCGCGTGATCATGGTGTCGTTGGGATCGACCGTGATGACGTATAGAACCAGGATCGACCATCCCAACGCGGCGATGATTCCGGCCGCGAAGACGAAGCGCGCCTCGAACCGCAGGGCACGCAGCGCAATGAAGATGAACACGTAAAGAAGCGTCGGCGATTTCAGATAGAACGAGGCCGGCTGCATGTACTGGATGTGAAAGCTCCAGATGAGAAGGAACAGCAGCCCCATGTCGATCACGATCGACAGCAGCAGAAACCACCCCGGCAGGCTGATCCGGTACGCCAGGAAAAGGCGCACGATGGTGAAGCCGAAATAGGCCCCGATCACCCACGGCACGGGCTGAAACGCTTGCCCGGCGGGAAAGGTCTTGGGCGAGACCGCATACAGCGTGGCAAAGGTCAGCACCACGCCGAGCTGAATCCAGCCGATCAGGCGTTCGGTGGCGTCGGCCTGCTCCTGGATCGCCTTGCGCACGCGCTCGGGCAGCTCGCGCTCGCTGGCGCTGCTGCTCAGGCGGGCCAGCATCGTGCGCACGGACCCGAGCCCGGTGCGGCGGAGTGGCGGTTTCGCGAGTTGGCTCGTCATGACGGCTGTTTTCGGTTCCCCGTCAGGGTACGTCGATCTTGCGGTGGCAGCTTGTCAGAATGCCGTGATCTCATCGTGACCGGGGGGCCGGGAGCGGGCGGCGGCAGACGGCGGGACCGACGATCGGGCTCGCAGCCACAGGCTCGATTCGATCGCGCCGGGCATCAGCGGCAGGCGTGCAACAGTGCTGTCCGCTACCGTCGCCGCCATCCGGGTGATGACATAATGGCTGGCGAAGACCGGCGCCCAGCGTCCACCGAGCAGCATCGCCACGACGCCGAGCTGTTCGTTGTACCCGCGCCATTCCCAGGCCGCCGGGTAATCGTCGGGCAGAAAGATGTCATGAATATGCACGTACGTTCCCGGGGGCAGATGCGGCAGCACGCGCCCGAACAGAACGTCGACGTCGCTGCCGGGCACCAGGATGTGGCTGGAATCGATGGCCAGGATGTCGCCGGCCTGCAAGTGCGCGCATTCGTGTTCGGCCACGCTCTGCGCCGGCGCCCGGCGCCATTCGACGCCGTTCAACCCTGCAAGCGTGGCGCGCGGTGCCGGGTCGATGGCGACGATGCGGGTCGCCAGACCTTCGTCGGCGACGGCGCGGGCGAAAAACCGGGTCGAATGGCCGCTGCCGATCTCGACGATGCGCCGCGGGCGCAGGTGTCGCACGATGGCGTACGCGGCTGCGGCGTCGAGGCGCGGGAACCAGCCCTGATCCCAGCGCGGGCGCGGTGGCGGCGCGGCGGCGATGCGGGTCAGGTCGTCGGCCACGGCTTCGATGCGGGCGAGCACGGCGGCAAAGTCGGCCTCGTGGGCGGCCAGTGCCCCTTCTAGGGCCCGGTATGCGGGCCGGGCGCCGGCGGGGATGCGGG
>RFLL01000437.1 GCA_003693905.1 Alphaproteobacteria bacterium | reverse complement strand
GTCCAGGCCGGATAGGCCATCACTGCACGGCCGCGGTATCCTTGCCCCTCGTCGGGCCCGGATATCGCGGCCGCTGTTTTTCGCGTACTTCTTTCGCCCGACCTGCCCCTTACGCCCGTTACGCCCGCAGCCGTTCGTTCGCCGGATCGTAGATCGGCTCGGCCGTCACCTCGGCGGCGCGCCGGGCGCCCAGGATTTCGACCTCGACCCGGCGTCCCGGCGTTGCCAGGGCACGATCCAGATAGGCAAGCGCGATACTGCGCCCGATCGCGTGGCCGAAGCCGCCCGACGTTACCAGGCCGACTCTTTCATCTCCGTACCACACGGGTGCGCACGGCGGGGCATCGGCGTCATCGGCATCGACAACGAGCGGCACCAGGCGTTGCGAGACGCCGGCTTCGCGCTGCCGGCGCAAGGCCTCGCGGCCGATGAAGTCCGGCTTGTCGAGGTCGACGAAGCGCTCGAGTGCGGCTTCCAGCGGCGTGTAGTCCGACGTCAGATCGATCTTCCATGCCCGGTAGCACTTTTCAAGACGCAGGGAATCGAGCGCATACATGCCGAAATCGACGATACCTTCCGCAGTGCCTGCGCGCATGATCGCCTCGTAGAGTGCGACCATGTTCTCTACCGGGACGTGCAGCTCCCAGCCGAGTTCGCCGACATAGTTGACCCGCAACGCCCGTACCCGGGTATACCCGATGGTGATGGTTCGCGCACTCAGCCACGGGAAATCATCGTTATCAAGGCCGGCATCGGTGATCCGTGCCAGAACCGCGCGTGCCCGCGGGCCGGCCATGATCAGGGTGCCGTAGCGCCCGGTCACGTTGGCAATCGACACGCCGCCGTCCGTGGGCAGGTGCTGCATCAGCCACTGATGGTCGTGCCATTCGGCGCTCGCGGCACTGCACAGATAGAACCGCTCCGACCCGAGGCGGGTGATCGTCATCTCGCTGAGAAGGCGTCCCCGGGGCGTGCAGAAATAGGACAGTGCGATCCGCCCTTCGCGCGGCAGGCGCCCGGCGACCAGGCGATCGAGAAAGGCCCCGGCACCGGGCCCCGAGATCTCGAACTTGGCGAACCCGCCGAGGTCGAGAACGCCGACGCGCTCACGTACCGCCCGGCATTCGGCACCGACTGCTGCGAACCATCCCGGGCGTCGGAAGGTCGGTGGCGGATCCGCACTCATCCCTTCGGGCGGGAACCACGTTGCACGTTCCCATCCGCCACGAGCGCCGAAAGCGGCCCCCTTTGCTTTCAGGCGATCATAGAGCGGCGTCGTCTTGGCCGGCCGGCCGGCCGGGCGTTCCTCGACCGGAAAGGCGATGTCGTACTCGCGTTGATAAAGCTCGACCGCACGGGCCACCGTATAGGCCTTCGTCGCGTAATCGGTGAAGCGTCGCGGATCGACCGGCCACGTATCCCATTCGGCCTCGCCCGCGGCGATGATTTCGGCCGCGATCTTGCCGGCCCCGCCCCCTTGCACGATGCCGAAGCTGAAGGCGCAGCACAGATGGAAGTTATCGAGACCGTAGGCCAGCCCGATGAGGGGCAGACCGTCCGGCGTATACGGAATCGGACCGTTGATGACCCGCTGGATGCCCGCGCTGCCCAGGATCGGCACCCGCGCGATCGCGCCTTCGATATAGGGTTCAAGCCGATCGAGATCGTCGGCAAACAGCTCCATGCCGAAGTCGGGCGGGATGCCGTCCTGCCACACCGGGGTGGCATCGCGTTCGTAGGGGCCGAGCAGCAGGCCGCCGCGTTCCTGCCGCAGGTAGTAGGATTCATCCGGGTCGCGCAGCAGCGGCAGCTTGGCGTCGCGGCACACCAGTTCGGGAATCGGCTCGGTGACCAGATACTGATGCTGCAGGGAGACGATGGGCAGATCGAGCCCGACCATGCGCCCGACTTCGGCACCGCGATAGCCGGCCGCGTTGACGACGATCTCGGCGGTGATGGTGCCGTTGCGGGTATGCACCTGCCATTCGCCGCCCGGTGTGCGCGTGATCGCTTCGACCGGGTTGTGGCGATAGATTTCCGCTCCGTGGGCGCGCGCACCGGCGGCAAAGGCCTGGGTCACCTGACTGGGGTCTATATCGCCGTCGCCCGGATCCCACAGGCCGCCTTCCAGATCGTGCAACTCGATGAACGGGTAGCGATCCCTGATCTCGGCCGGGGACAGCATCTCGAAGTCGATCCCCTGGGCACGGGCCATGGCGCAGACATGACGCAGTTCGTCCATGCGCGCAGGCGTATGGGCCAGTCGGATGCTGCCGGTGACGTGATAGTTGATCGGATAGCCGGTCGTCTCACCCAGACGCGCGTAGAGCGCGGTGCTGTAGCGCTGCAACTTCAGAATCGACCACGATGTGCTGAAGTTGGGACAGTTGCCGGCGGCATGCCAGGTCGACCCCTCGGTCAGCTCGCCGCGCTCGACCAGCACGACATCGCGCCAGCCGAGAGCAGCCAAGTGGTACAGCGTGCTGCAACCGGCGATCCCGCCGCCTATGACGACGACGCGCGCGTGCGTCTTCATGTTTCCGCCTCCCCCCGCGCTCACCCCGCCACCCGCGCGCTCATGCTTTCGCGCGGCAACAGGATTGGAAATTGCGCGCGGATCTGTGCATCGAGGTCTGGATCGATATACGCTGGATAATGTCGGCTCAGAACGTCGCGCACCTTGCGCCGGGCCGCGGCGACGATGGTTTCGGAGCCGCGCTCGATCCATTCCTTGGGGCTGCTGCGATCGCCGATGACGGGATAGACGTACTCGCTCTGCATTAATTCAAGGGTCTGGCCGTGACCAAGGAAATGGCCGGGGCCTTCGATGCAGACTTCGCGAATGGTTTCGATCGACAGGTTGTCCTCGTTCACCTCGATACCGCGCACGGTGCGCAGCACGCTGCCCAGCATGTCGTTGTCGATGACGAAGGTCTCAAGACAGCAGCCGAGAAGGCTGGCGTGCATGCCGACCGATTCATAGATCAGATTGGCCCCCGCCTGCGCCGCAAGGGCCACGGTATAGCCTTTCTCGTATCCGGACTGGGTATCGGGCACCTTGGCATCCGTCATGCCGGCCGGCACCCCGCCGGGCAGATCGTAGAAATGGGCCATCTGGGCGCAGGCGGCGCTCAACAGAGCTTGTTCCCCGCTGCCGCCGCTCATCGCGCCGGTACGCAGGTCCGAGACGAACGGCCACGGCCCGAAAATGCACGGATGTCCGGGGACGATCAGATTGACGTAGACGAGGCCGGCCAGAACCTCCGCCACTTCCTGGACGATGGCCCCGGCCAGCGCCGCCGGACTTGTGGCTCCGGCCTGACCGGCAGCCAGCAGCAGCACCGGGATGCCCGCGCGCACCCCGGCTTCCAGGCAGCGGCAGGCGTCGGCGGCGAACTTCAGCGGCGGGACCACGAAGCAGCTCGACATGCTGACGAACGGCCGCGCCCGCCACGCTGCTTCGCCGCCGGCCACGAGATGCAGCATCCGCGCCACCTCTTCGACATGCTCGGGCTGAAAGAAGCTGGTGCCGATATGCTTGGTGGTCCCGGCGATGCAAGCATAGGCGGTGTTGATGTCGAGTGCGCGCGGATCTTCGATGTCGCGCAGGACGATCGGCCGTTGCAGGAAGTGCACGTGCTCCAGGGTGTCAACGACCCGGGCGATGTCGTAGAGGTCGGCCAGGGTCGAATCCCGGTAGGTCCCGGTGGCCGCATCGACCATGTGTACGGCCGCACCGGCGGTGCCGAAATGCACCCTGGCGCCCGTCGGGTGCAGATCGTGTTGCGGATCACGAGCATGAAGGGTAAAGCCACGCGCCGCCATGGCCAGAACATCCTCGACCAGGCCGCGCGGGAAAAGCAGCCGTCCGTTCTCGCTCAGCCGCCCACCGGCGGCCGTCACCATCGCGACGCATGACGGGATCGCATCGCTCAATCCGACCGTTTCGAGGATGTGGAGCGCAGCTTCGTGGATGCGCCGGATATCCCCATCCGACAACGGCTTGTAGCGGCCGCCGGC
>RFLL01000436.1 GCA_003693905.1 Alphaproteobacteria bacterium | reverse complement strand
CTTCCCGGTCGAAGCGGTGGAAGAGGCCTTTCATCTGCTGCAACGGGTCGGCCTGGAAGACTATTACGACAAGCGCGCCGACGAATTGTCCGGCGGCCAGCGCCAGCGCGTCGGCATCGCCCGGGCGTTGCTGCAACGCCCCGACATTCTGCTGGTCGACGAACCGACGGCCAGCCTCGACCCCAAGACCTCGCGCCAGATCATGCGACTGATCTGCGAACTGTGCGAGGAGCGGCAGCTCGCCGCCATCATCAACATTCACGATGTGCTGCTGGCGCAGATGTTCGTCGAACGCGTCGTCGGCCTGCGCCTGGGCGAGGTGATCTATGACGGTGCGCCTTCGGATCTGACGCCCGATGTCCTGACCGAGATCTACGGTGAAGAGGACTGGAGCGCGACCCGCGATCGCGGCACCGACGAGCGTCGCGCCGGGCGTGAGCATTCGGTGGTGACCGACGAAGAGCACATGGCCGCGATGTAACCCCACGCGATGTGATCCGACACCCATGAGCGCCACGTCCTTCGACGCCCGCCGCTGGCGGCCGCCGCCGCTGATCAAGAACCGGCATCTGCGCTGGGCGGTGGGCATTGGAGCCGCCGTCTATTTCACCGTTGCCATCGGCTCGCTCGAAGTCAACTGGATGCGCATCTACGAGGGGCTGGATCGTGGCTGGGCTTTCGTGCTGGCGTTCACGCAGCCCGACTTCACCTCGCGCTGGCAGGACATTCGCGAAGGTCTGACCGAAAGCCTGGTCATGACCGTAACCTCGACGGTGATCGGCATCCTGATCTCGATACCGATTGGCCTCGGCGCGGCGCGCAACATCGCGCCGCTGCCGGTCTATCTTCTGTGTCGCGGCATCATTGCGGTCTCGCGCAGCTTCCAGGAAGTCATCATCGCGATCTTTTTCGTCGCCATCTTCGGGTTCGGGCCGCTGGCCGGTGTTCTCACCCTGTCGTTCGCGACCATAGGCTTTCTGTCCAAGCTGCTGGCCGAGGACATCGAAGACATCGACCGCAGCCAGGCCGAAGCGATTCGGGCCACCGGCGCCCGTTGGCTGCAATTCATGAACTACGGCATCCAGCCGCAGGTGATGCCGCGCCTGATCGGCCTGTCGCTGTATCGCCTCGATATCAATTTCCGCGAATCGGCGGTGGTCGGACTGGTCGGGGCCGGCGGTATCGGAGCGACCCTGAACACCGCCTTCGACCGTTACGAGTTCGATACCGCGGCGGCGATCCTGATCGCCATCATCGGTATCGTCATGACGGCCGAGTACGCCTCCGGCCTGATCCGCGCCCGGGTGCAGTAATGCCGGCCGTCGAACGCAACGGAACCAAGCTCTGGCATCGGCGCACCACCGGGCGCCAGATGGCGATCTGGTTCGGCTGGCTGTGCGGCCTGGCGCTGTTTCTCTACTGCTGGCAGATCGTCTCCGAAGCGACGACCTGGTTCTTCGTGTGGGACGCGCCGCGCATTGCCGGCGACATCGGCTCGCGCATGGTGCCGCCGCGCTGGTCTTATGTCGACAAGCTGTGGCAACCGCTGTGGGACACCATCAACATCGCCACGGTGGGCACCGCGCTGGCCATCGTCATGGCGGTGCCCGTGGCCTTTCTCGCCGCCCGAAACACCACGCCCAGCGCCACCTTCATACGTCCGATCGCCCTGCTGATCATCGTCTCGTCGCGCTCGATCAACTCGCTGATCTGGGCGCTGCTGCTGGTCTCGATCATCGGCCCCGGCGTGCTCGCCGGCACCATCGCCATCGGCCTGCGTTCGATCGGCTTCGTGGCCAAGCTGCTGTACGAAGCGATCGAGGAGATCGACCACACCCAGGTCGAAGCGATCACCGCCACCGGGGCGCGCCCGAGCCAGGTCATGGCCTATGCCATCGTGCCCCAGATCATGCCCGCCTTCGCCGGCATCTCGGTGTTCCGGTGGGACATCAACATCCGCGAATCGACGGTTCTCGGCCTGGTCGGCGCCGGCGGCATCGGCCTGCAACTGCAGGCATCGCTCAACGTGCTGGCGTGGCCGCAGGTGACGGTAATCCTGATCGCCATCCTGATGACCGTTCTGGTCAGCGAGTGGGTTTCGGCCAAGGTGCGCCACGCCATCATCTGAGCGCCGGTGTGCACCGGGCGGCCGCCACGATCCGCGCCCTTGGAATCTCGCCCCTTTCCGCCGCCCGGCCGCGCCGCTATTCTGCGCCGGAACGGCACGCGCGCAGTCACCGGCGCCCGCACCCGGGGCCTGTGACCCGGCGCCGCTTGACGGCGGCAGGCGGCGGGGCATGGGAGAAGCCCCGGCGGATCGTCTTTTTTCGATATTGCTTCGACATTACAAGGAATTGGTCAGGGTAGGGATCATGAGCGACATCATTCACCATTACATCAACGGCCGCGTGGTCGAAGGCCGCAGCGGGCGCTACGGAGACATCTACAACCCGGCTATCGGCGAGGTCGTACGCAAGGTCGCCTTCGCCACTGGCGAGGAGGTGCGCCAGGCGGTGGTCGCCGCGCGCGAGGCCCTGCCCGGCTGGGCGACGACGCCGCCGATCCGGCGCGCGCGGGTCATGTTCCGCCTCAAGCAGCTTCTTGAAGACAACATGGACGATCTGGCGGCGATGGTGACGGAGGAGCACGGCAAGACCATCGCCGACGCCAAGGGCTCGATCACCCGCGGCATCGAGGTCGTCGAGTTCGCCTGCGGCATCCCGCATCTGCTCAAGGGCGAGTTCTCGGAGCAGGTCGGCACCGACGTCGACAGCTACTCCATGCGCCAGCCGGTCGGCGTGTGCGCCGGCATCACGCCGTTCAACTTCCCGGCCATGATCCCGTTGTGGATGGCGCCGCTAGCGCTGGCCTGCGGTAACACCTTCGTGCTCAAGCCGTCGGAAAAGGACCCGTCGTTCTCGATGCGCCTGGCCGAACTGTTCAAGGAGGCCGGGGTTCCCGACGGCGTATTTAACGTCGTCCAGGGCGACAAGGAGGCGGTCAACGCCATCCTGAGCGACCCCGACATCGCGGCGATCAGCTTCGTCGGCGCGACCAGGACGGCGGAATACATCTATCACACCGGATGCGCCCACAATAAGCGCGTGCAGGCCCTGGGCGGCGCCAAGAACCACATGGTCGTCATGCCCGACGCCGATCTGGAGCAGGCCACCGATGCCCTGATGGGGGCCGCCTACGGCTCCGCCGGCGAACGGTGCATGGCCATCTCGGTCGCTGTCGCCGTCGGCGACAAGGTGGCGGACGCCCTGATCGACCGCCTGATCCCGCGGGTTCAGGCCCTGAAGATCGGCCCCGGAACCGACCCGGAGGTCGAAATGGGGCCGCTGGTCACCAGGGAACACTTCGAAAAGGTCAAGAACTACATCGACCTCGGCGTCAAGGAAGGGGCCGAGCTGGTGCTCGACGGCCGTGACCTGCGCCTCCAAGGCTACGAGAACGGCTATTTCATGGGCGGGTCGATCTTCGACAAGGTGACCCCCGACATGACCATCTACAAGGACGAGATCTTCGGCCCCGTCCTGTGTGTCGTGCGCGCGTCCGACTACGCAAGCGCGGTCGACATGATCAACGCCCACGAATACGGCAACGGCACCGCGGTGTTCACTCGCGACGGCGATACCGCGCGCCATTTCGCCAGCAGCATCAAGGTCGGCATGGTCGGCATCAACGTGCCGATCCCGGTGCCGGTCGCCTATCACAGCTTTGGCGGCTGGAAGCGCTCCCTGTTCGGCGACCATCACATGCACGGCATGGAGGGGGTGCGCTTCTACACCAAGCTGAAGACCGTCACCGCACGCTGGCCGACGGGGATCCGCAAGGGCGCCGAGTACACGATGCCGATGCTCGGTTAGGCCGGACCCGGACGAAAGAAGGGGTTGCCCCGCCGCTTCCGGCCCGGTGCCTCGCGCCGGGCCGGCTTGCGGTTCTTACGGCACGAACGACGGGAAGGCAGACGACAGGAAACAGGGCCATGCGTCTGGTCACATTTGTCAAAGACGGTCGCGCCACGTGCGGCGTCATGCGCGACGGGGATGAAGGCATCGTCGATCTGTCCCTGGCCGCCCCGGACCTGCCGCCCGACTGGCCAGCGATTTTTGCCACCGACAGGGCTCTGGCCGCGGTGCGCGCCGCG
>RFLL01000435.1 GCA_003693905.1 Alphaproteobacteria bacterium | reverse complement strand
CTGGTCGCCGGTGGCACCGGCAAGACGCCGCTCGTCCTGACGTTGCTGCGGATGCTGCGGACAAGCGGCCGGCAGGCCCATGCGATCACGCGCGGCTACGGTGGGCGGGCGCGTGGACCGCTGCGGGTCGATCCCGCCCGTCACGATGCCGCCACCGTCGGCGACGAAGCACTGCTGCTGGGCGCCGCGGCACCGACCTGGGTCGCGCGCGACCGTCTTGCCGGCGTGCGCGCCGCCGCCGCGGCGGGAGCCGATGTGGCGATCCTCGACGACGGGTTCCAGAACCCGCGCCCGGCCAAGAATCTGTCGCTCCTGGCGGTCGACGGCCCCTATGGCTTCGGCAATGGGCGGATTCTGCCGGCCGGCCCGTTGCGCGAAAGCATCGCCGGCGGACTGGCCCGCGCCGATGCCGTGGTCGTCATCGGCCCGCCGGCGCCGCCGCTCGTAGTGCAGCTTGCATGCGACAAACCGGTTCTGGGTGCGCGCCTGATCCCGCGCCCGGAGGACGCGGCACGCCTGAGCGGCCGGCGGGTCCTCGCCTTCGCCGGAATCGGCCGGCCGGAAAAGTTCTTTGCCACCCTGCACGCCCTCGGTGCCGAGGTGGTCGAGAGCCGCCCCTTTCCCGACCATCACGTCTACCGCCCCGACGAGATCGAATCCCTGCTCGCCCGCGCCGAGCGGTTGCAGGCGATTGCGGTGACGACGGAAAAGGACGCGGTGCGCCTTGCGCCCGATGTGCGCACAAGAGTTGCCACCGTGGCCGTGGACCTGGTCTGGGACGATCCGACGGCGATGACGGTACTGCTCGCCCGCCTGCCGGCACCGGGCACACCGGCGCGAAAAACGCAAGGGGCGACACCATGACCTTGAAGCAGGTGCGCTATCTTCTGGAAGCAGTCGGCCTGCGGCTGGCGATCGCCGGACTGGGTCGGCTGTCGCCGGAAGCGGCCTCGAACCTGGGCGGTTTCATCGGCCGCACACTCGGACCGCATCTCGGCATCAGCCGTCGTGCGCGACGCAACCTGCGCCTGGCCATGCCCGAACTCGGCGCTGCCGAGATCGAACGCATCGTCCGCGACATGTGGGACAATCTGGGCCGCACCGCGGCGGAGTACCCCCACCTCGGGCGCATCGCCGGGCCCGACAGCGGCTACACGCAGTGGGTCGACGCCGACCCCGTGCGGGCCCTGCGCGACGGCGGGGCGGCGATCCTCGCCTCGGCGCACCTGGCCAACTGGGAGATCATGCCGGTCAGCGCCGCGTGCTACGGCATCGACATGACGATCATCGTGCGCGAGCCGAACAATCCGCTGGTCCGTCCGATGGTCGAGCGCCTGCGCGGCGCCGTCGGCGGTGCGCGCACGCCCAAGGGCAAGGCCGGAACCCGTGTCGCGGTCGAGGTTCTCGGCAGCGGGCGCGTGCTCGGTCTGCTGTTCGATCAGAAGCTCAACGAGGGCATCCCGGTACCGCTGTTCGGCGTGCCGGCGATGACCACCACCGGCCCGGCGCAACTGGCGGTGCGTTTCGGCTGCCCGATCATCCCCGTGCGTATCGAGCGCACCGGTCCGGCGCGCTTTCGCATCACCGCGCATCCGCCGATCCAGCCGCCGGCGGGCGCTGACCGGCGTGCTGCCGTCGAAACCCTGACCCGGCGCCTGAACGAGATTCTGGAAGACTGGATCCGGGCTCGGCCAGAGCAATGGCTGTGGCTGCACAATCGCTGGCCGAAGGATGCGTACCGCGCCTGATTTCCGGCTTCAGCGCACGACCACAAGACAGTCGATCTTGACGGCGCGCAACTGCCAGCACAGGTCCTCGGCGGTCGCTTTGTTGGGCAGCGGTCCGGCCCGGATGCGATGGAACGTGCCGCGCGTGCCCAGATCGACGCTTTGCAGGACGAGATCGAGGCCGCCGAGCAGATCCGGATGCTGGCGTTGCAGTCGGGTCCAGGCGCGCCGTGCCTGTGCTTCCGATTTCACCGATGCGATCTGAATCAGAACCGTCTCGGCGGCGGCCGGTCCGCTGATCAGCAGCGGCGCCATGATCAGTGCCCCGGCCAGTCCGGCCTTGAGCATCCTGCGCAACCTGGTCATGCCCCGATCCGCATGCGTCATGAAATTCCCGTCCGCCGATATGGTCCCGCCGGGTGAGCCGACCCGGCGATCTCGTCGGGTGATACGGGATCGCACCGGCTTTGCTCAAGCGAAAACCGTGCGCCGGACCTCCCTCATCGTCCGACATCCGTCATCGGCGGCACCAGCAGCGCCGGATCGAGGCGCTGATCGAACCAGTTGATGCGCCAGTCGAGATGCGGTCCGGTGACGCGCCCGGTCGCGCCCACGGTGCCCAGCACCTCGCCCTGACGCAGCCGCTGGCCTTCACGCACCCGAACCTCCTTCAGATGCGAATAGACCGAGGTCAGCCCGTGCCCGTGGTCGAGCAGGACCGTCCCGCCGGTGTAGTACATGTCGCGGGCGGCGATGACGACGATGCCGTCGGCCGGCGCAACCACCGGTGTGCCCTCCGGGGCGGCGATATCGACGCCGTAGTGGGGTCGGCGCGGTTTGCGGTTGAGAATCCGCTGACTGCCGAAGACGCCGCTGATCGGCCCCTTGACCGGCCATATGAACCCGCTTTCGAACAGCGGCTCCGGCCGGTCGCGCGCGCGCGCCGCGGCGATGCGGGCGTTTTCCTCGCGAATGCGGGCGAGAACGTCCGCCGGCGGCGTGACCATGCGCGATGGCAGGCCGTCGATGCGCTGGACCTTGTACGTGCGCCGGTCCACCGCCAGCTCGCGGTGTATCCGGGTACCGTCGGGCAGCACGACTTCGAGCACGGCGCGCGGCGCGGCGTCGCGACCGAAGCCAAACACGAAACGCCCGTCGCGGGCCACGCGCACGGCACGCCCGTCGAGAGTGACCTTGGCCTGCGGCACGGTCGTCCCTTGGATCAGACCACCCTGCACGAACGCGCCGGTCAGTTTCACAGGATCGTCCTGCGTCCGGCCGCCGTCGCCCGGGACCATGATTCCGATCATGACCAGGGCGAGAACCGCCGCCGTTCGCCGTTTCCGGATCGCCGCCATCGTTTCAGCCCCATCGCTGTGGCGCCCGCAGACTCGTATATACCCTCTCACCGCCTAACCGGACATTGACGGCCCCCCGGCCGGAGGGAGCGGCTACAGGAGCGAGCCCTGCGCACCCCCCGTATCGTTCCCGCCCTTGCTTGTGCGCCCCGTCTTGTGCGGCCCGCGCCCTCCGCCCCCGGGATCGGAGCCGGATCCCGCGCGCGGCGCCCCGACGGCGGCGGCATGGCCGTCGGCAAACTCGATATCGAGTGGCAGCCCCGTGGTGACCGCCGCGGCCGTGGTGATGACCCCCCGGGGTCCGCGCACGACGGCGAACCCGCGCTTCAGCGTCGCCTGATACGAAACGGTTTCGAGAATCCGGCCAAGTGCCGCCAGTGCCTGCGCCGCCTGACGCAGCGCCAGCGGCCGGGCGAGCGCCGCGGCGAAGCGTTCGTCGACATCGTCGAAGCGCGCGCGCGCCAGCGCCAACTGCCGGCGCGGATGCACCAGCCGCGCGCCCAGATCGGCAACCTGCCGGGCACGATCGGCCAGCGTGCGCCGCACCGCGTTGTGCAGGCGCTCGACCCGATCATCCAGACGCTGGCTTTTTTCCTCCAGCAGCCGCAGCGGATCGGGTAGACCGCGGCCCAGCCCCT
>RFLL01000434.1 GCA_003693905.1 Alphaproteobacteria bacterium | reverse complement strand
CGACAAGGGCCTGGTCGAGCGGGTCCATGGCGGCGCCGTGCTGCCCGATCTGTTTCGGGAGCCGGATTTCCAGCGCCGGCTCGGGCGCAACGCCGAGGCCAAGCGGGCCATCGCGCGCCGCGCCGCGGCCGAGATCCGCCCCGGCGAATCGGTAATGATGGATACCGGCAGCACCACCGCCTACGTCGCACGGGCGTTGACCGGGCACAGCGATCTGATGGTGGTGACCAACTGCGCCGACATCGCCCGCACGCTGGCCACGCGCAGTCGCAACAAGGTTTACATGGCCGGCGGCGAGTTCCGGGCCGACGATGCGGCCGTCTTCGGAGCTGCGGCGACCCGGTTCATCGAGCAGTTCCGGGTCCACACCGCCATCCTGTCGATCGCCGCCATCCATCTCGACGGCGGGTTCATGGACTTCCACCTCGCCGAAGCGGATTTCTCACAGGCCGTCATGCGCCGGGCCGGGCGCGTCATGATCGTCGCCGATCATTCCAAGTTCGAGGTTCAGGCGCCGGTTCACGTCTGCGCCTTCGCCGATGTCGATATCCTGGTCACCGATCGGCCGCCACCACCGGCCTTTGCCGCCCGCTTCGCAGAGGCCGGTATCACCGTGCTGGTCGCGCAGTTTGGGCCCTCCGCGCACCGGCGGCAACGGCCGCGGACCTGACAACCGGGTATCGCGTGGATCGATCGCCCCGGCCCCGACCGGCGACCAGTTACGAGGCCTGCGCCTTGCGCGGGGTTACCGGCGGCTCGACCCGATAGGCCGGGAAGCGGACGGTCGCGGTCGTCCCCACGCCCACTTCGCTGTCGAGATGCAGCTCGCCGCCATGCAGCTCCACCAGCCGCTTGGTCAGCGGCAGTCCGAGGCCGGTGCCCTCGAAGCGCCGGGTCATGGACGAGATTTCCCCCTGATCGAAGGGGATCATTGCCCGGCGCAAGCTCTCGTCCGACATCCCGATGCCGGTATCGGCCACGACAACGTGCATCGAGCCGTCATCGTTCACTTCCGCAGTGATCGCGACGGTGCCGCCGGTGTTGGTGAATTTCACGGCATTTGACAGAAGGTTGAGGATAATCTGCTTGACCGCGCGGATGTCGGCATTGAGAAGCGGCAATTCATCGGGTACGTCCTGCACGATGTGGATGCCGCCCAGCTCGGCACGCTCGCGAACCAGCCGCACCGAGGACTGTACGGCGGTGGCGATGTGGAAGCGCTCTTCCTGCAACTCGAACTTGCCGGCTTCGATTTTCGACAGATCGAGAATGTCGTTGATGAGGCTGAGCAGATGCCGCCCGCTGTCGAAGATGTCCTGGGCGTACTCCCGGTACTGCGGCGGGTCGATGGTCCCGAACAGCTCTCCCTTGATGATTTCGGAAAAGCCGATGATCGCGTTGAGCGGCGTGCGCAGCTCGTGGCTGACGTTGGCCAGGAACTCCGACTTGGTGCGATTGGCGATCTCCGCTTCTTCCTTGGCCTGCAGCAGCTCCTGTTCGGCCAGGTACTGCTCGGTGATGTCTTCATAGGTGGTCAGCGAACCGCCGTCCGGCATCGACCGGTGACGGCGTGCGATCACGCGCCCGTTAGGCAGAATCTCGCTGTCCTGCGTATCGTGACGCAACGCCAGCATCCGCAGGCGCTCCGCGATCGCCGTTTCCAGTTCCTCCGGGGACGCCCCATGGTGCGCGGCGCTGGCTTCGATGATCTGGCGCAACGAGGTGCCGGGGCGGGCCACCTCGGCAGGCAGCTTGTAAAGCTCGATGTAACGAGCGTTGCAGATGATCAGGCGCCCGTCGGCATCGAACATGGCCAGCCCGACCAGCATGTTGTCGAGGGCGGCGTCCAGCAGGTGGTTCTTGTGGGCCAGTTCGTCGCTGATGCGGCGCAACTGCGTCTCGCGGCGGTAGGATTCGGTGATGTCGGTGGCGATGACGACGATGCCGCCGTCGGACGTGCGCCGTTCCGCGATCCGGAAATGGCGGCCGTCGGCCAGTGTCGTGACCATCGGCTCACCGGGGTTGTGAAAGCGTTCGATGCGCGTCTTGACCCACGCATCGGGATCGTCGGCCGCATCGGCGATCCCACCCTTGGCCACGCTCGCACGGATCAGATCGCCGAAGCGCGCACCGGGGCGAATTTTCTCCTCGCATCCGGGAAAAAGATCGGCATAACGCTGATTTGAAAGGACAAGGCGTCCTTGGGCATCGAATAGGGCGAATCCTTCCGACATGTTGTCGATCGCATCGCGCAACCGCTGGCGGGTGACGGCATGTGCCTCGGCCAGGTAACGTGCACGCAGAACATAGACGATCAGGATCAACGCAAGCGTCGCAACGAAGGCGAAGGCGGCTACCAGGCTGGTTCTGAATCGTTCCAGCGCCGCCGTCTGCGACAGCAGGATCTGGTAGGCGTTTTCGTGCGCTTCTTCGAGCAGCGACTTGACCGGTGTAATGGCCTCCGTCGTGCGCCGCGCCATCTGGTTGAGGACGACCGGAGAGCGTGCGGAAAATCCGAGCACACCGCGATCGAGCCACACCTCCAGATCATCCAGAACCGGGTTGGTGACGGCATAGATCTGCGCCGCGGCGCGCACCGCAACGGGACCGGCGGTGCGATCGACCGCGGCCAGATCCGCGCGCACTTTGGCAATCTGCGTTTTCAGCGTCGTCAGGTTCGCTTCGCTCGGGCTGACAACGGCCTGATTGATCGCCCGGTAAAGCTCGTAAAGATCCTCCAGGACCCGGGAAAAGCTTCGTTGCCGGTTGAGCAGGTCGACGGGCAAACGCTCCCGCACATTGGTCAGCGTGGTTTCGGTGTGAACGAAGATCGCTCCGGTGGCGATGACGATGGTGACGATCAAGATGCTGGCGGGATACCCGATCGCGGCGATGAATCGAAGCAGACGCCGCCATGACGTCGCCACCATCCCTCCCGCGGGGCGATGCAATGCGTCCGGGGATCCGATATCGCGCCGTTCCCCCCGGGTATCAGCGCCGGAATCATGCGGCGAACGATCGCCCGCCGTGCCAGAACCGCTCATATACCGTGTATCCGCATCGAATCCGGATTGTCTGGTCGCACCACCTGCGGCCCGGAACGTGCCCAGCGTGCCCGGCGGCACGTGCCAAGCCGATGATGTTGCCGAAAGATTGTCTTTCATTGTCCTACCGTGGCTGTCTTAAAATCGGCTTAACCCTTTGCTTCCCGATCGGGGGGTAACCGGGCCCCTTCCCGGGGCCATCCGCTCGGGCCGTGCCCGGTTTCTCCGTTTCGCCGGGCGGATATCCACAAGGCTGGCTATGGACTCCCCGTTCCATCCGCGCTAAGGACCACGAAGGGGCATCCGAGGGAACGACCGCACTTCACATCTTCTTGACCTTTCACAAACGCGTGTCCGGTGCCATCCGGGCCTTCCGTACCCAAGCGGCAGAGCTTGCGCAGCCGCCCGTGCGTGCAACCGAAGGCCAGGCGGCCGAACGGCGAAGATGGCGCCGATTCCCCCGGCACGCATGTCTGCCGCCCGCCCATGTCGGAGCGGCGCCGTGGTGAATGGTACGGACATGCAGAGCGGGATGCGGAGACGTTCTTGACCACGCAAACACGCAGGAGGCGGTGATGGCGGTGATTCACCGGTCGATCGACCTTCAACACCGACGCACCCGGCATCGGGGGCGTGCCGCACCGGCAGGCGCCGGAAGCTGCCTGAGCTGGATACGGCAAACCGGTGTCGTGATGGTGGGCCTGCTGACCGGCCTGGTCCTGATCCCGGTCGAACCGGCGACTGCCAAGAGCAACGTGACCGAACAGATCAGATGCCTGGCGCTGACCATCTATTTCGAGGCCCGTGGCGAACCCGATGAAGGGAAACTGGCCGTCGCCCACGTGGTGATGAACCGCGCATCGCATCCCCTGTTTCCCCGGGACGTTTGTCAGGTCGTGCGCCAAGGTGGGGAAAAGCTGCGCTATCGCTGCCAGTTCACGTGGTGGTGCGATGGTCGCAGCGATCGCCCGCGCGATTCGCGCGCTTGGCGTCACAGCCTTGCCCTGGCCCGGCGCGTGTTCTGGGACGCTTCGGAAGATCCGACCGGCGGCGCCCTGTGGTATCACGCCGCCTCGGTTCGCCCGGCCTGGCGGACCGCCTTGCAGCAGGGCCCCACGATCGGACGCCACGTTTTTTACCGCGCCCTCACCCGGATCGCGGAAAAATCGCCGCCGCGAACCGCGCCTTCTGCTCCGCTCGAACCATCGGCGACGCCTCCCGAGCCCGCTCCCCACGAGGGCGCCGATGCCGATGCTCCCTGGAACAGTGCTCCGATGCTGATTCCGGCCGCTTACACGCCCCCCTCCTCCGCCGCTTCGCACGCGCTCTACGGGGAACCGGATTCGGCCGCACCCGGAGTCGCACCACCCGGGCGATAGGGCCGTTACGGCGCGGCCATGCCCGGAGTCACCGCGACCGCACCGGGATCGAGGGCCTGGTTCGGAATCGCGCGGCCCCGGTTCACGCTTCGCTTCCGGAAGCCCGGATGAAGGATTTCTGCCACGCCGGCACCACCACGGCCGGGCGCAGCGTTGTCGCAGCAGAGCCATTGCGTACATGCAGACGTATTCGATGCGTCCATAATCGGCGATTGCAAATGAAACATCTCACAAGATAATAGATTGTTCAATTATTATT
>RFLL01000433.1 GCA_003693905.1 Alphaproteobacteria bacterium | reverse complement strand
CTGGTGTTCAATCTCGGCCACGGCGTGCTGCCGCACACGCCGCCGGATCATGTCGCGGCACTGGTTGATTTCGTCCGCGCGTGGCGCCCGTGATACGCGAGTCCGATTCTTCGCCCGGGCAAAGCGACCCTGCCCTGCCGGATTCTGTCGGTCGCACGGCCGTCGTTCTGTTCAATCTCGGCGGCCCGGATGGGCCGGACTCGGTGCGGCCGTTTCTATTCAATCTTTTCAATGATCCGGCGATTATCGGTGCTCCTGCGCCGGTGCGCTGGATGCTCGCCCGGTGGATTTCGCATCGCCGCGCCCCGATCGCCCGCAAGATCTATGCACATCTCGGCGGCGGTTCGCCACTCGTCGTCAATACGCAGGCTCAGGCCCGGGCCTTGGAACAGGCGCTTGCGCCGCACTTTACCGCCCGAGGAGGGGCTCTGCGCATCTTCATCTGCATGCGCTACTGGCATCCGATGAGCGACGCCGTCGCCCGGGCCGTCAAGACATACCGTCCCGATCGCATTGTCCTGCTGCCGCTTTACCCGCAGTTTTCCACCACCACGACCGGATCGTCCCTGAAGGATTGGCGTCGCGCCGCGGCCGGGGCCGGCCTCGATGCGGCTACGACGACGCTGTGCTGCTATCCGATCGAGGACGGATTTGTGCGCGAGATCGCGGAGCGGATGGCACCGGCGCTCGAACGTGCCATGCGGACCGGGCGGCCGCGGGTTCTGTTTTCGGCCCACGGCCTGCCGGAAAAGATCGTCGCCGCCGGCGACCCCTATCAATGGCAGGTGGAACGCACGGCCGCGGCCGTCGTCGCCCGGCTCGAGCACCGCGATCTCGACTGGACCATCTGCTACCAGAGCCGGGTCGGGCCGCTGGAGTGGATCGGTCCCGCCACGGATACGGAAATCACGCGGGCCGGGCGGGATCGCGTGCCGGTGGTCGTGGTGCCGATCGCCTTCGTCTCCGAACATTCGGAGACGCTGGTCGAACTCGACATCGAATACGCCCGGCTGGCGCGCGAGACCGGCGTGCCGGCATACGAACGGGTGCCAACGGTCGATGCCGGCGCGGCATTCATCGCCGGGCTGGCGCGCCTGGTGACGCAAGCGGTGGCGAGCGATCGCGCCGTCTGTTCACACCGCGGGACGCGGTTCTGTCCGGCACACTGGACGCGCTGCGTAAATCCGGCATAACAGACCCCGCGCGGGGAACACACGTCCCGGGCGCGGCCGCTGCACGGCACACGGACGCAAAACAAAAGAGGGGATGATCAATGGCCGGGTTCCTGGGCGAAGCCTATCCGTGGATCAAGGCACTGCACATCATCAGCGTCATTTCCTGGATGGCGGGAATGTTCTATCTGCCGCGTCTGTTCGTCTACCACTGCGCGGCGGAGCCGGGCTCGCAACTGTCGGAGACGCTGAAGGTGATGGAGCGGCGCCTGCTGCGCGTGATCATCAACCCGGCCATGATCGCCGCCTGGGGCTTCGGCATCGCGCTGATCCTGCACACCGAGGCGTGGCACGCCGGCTGGTTCCACGGCAAGCTGGCGCTTCTGCTCTGCATGCACCTCATCCATGCCGCGTTTGCACGCTGGCGGCGCCACTTCGCCAACGACGCCAACCGCCACGACGCCGGTTTCTACCGCATCATGAACGAGGTACCGACCGTGCTCATGATCGGTATCGTGATTCTGGTGATCGTGCGCCCGTTCTAGGGACGACTTTTTTCAGGCGCCGCCCTGTCCATCCGCCGCCGCTGCATCGGTAGCCGCTTCGGGGGCGGCTGTTTCGGCGGCGGGAGCATCGGACCCGGCAGCGCGCAGGGCCCCGACCTTGTGGCGCCGGTAGAACTGCTCAAAGTCGATCGGGTTGATGAGAAGCGGCGGAAATCCGCCGTCACGGGTCAGATCGGCCAGGGCGGCGCGCGCAAACGGAAACAGGTGGCGCGACATTTCGACATAGAGCAGCGGCTCCATCCGGTCTTCCGGCACCTGCTGTCCGACTGCGGCCAGACCGCCGTAGGCGAGCTCGATCAGAAATGCCGGTTTGTCGGCAACCGTGGCCCCGGCCCGCAACGAGAGCACGACTTCATACGTCCGTTCATGCACATGGCGAACATCGACGTCGATGTTGACGTTCACCTGCGGCGGGCTGTCGGCAAGTTGAGCCAGCACGCCGGGCGCATTGGGGTTCTCGAACGACAGGTCTTTGACGTACTGGGCGTGGATGACCAGGGGGAAATCTTCGCTGGGCTGAGTCATGGAACGCTCCGGGCATGGCACGGCTGTCGCTGGCGCGCTTGGCTATCACGGATCACCGGCGCGCACAACAAGGGGACCCGGGTCCACCACCCGCCGACCCGGTCGGACTTCAGTCGTGGGGGCGAAACGGCACCATTTCGCCATTGGCAACGGCAAGGCCGGTCAGTCCGCGAATGAAGCCCCAGTGGGAAACGACCACCGTCCCGGCCCAATCGTCGCGGGCAGCCATGCGGGCACGGAAGGTCCGGCACCGCTGGTGCAGTTCGGCTTCGGTCTCCTCCGGATCGGGCCACCACCGTTCGGGCAGGTCGCCGAAGTCGAACTCCGGCCAGCGCGCCATCAGCTCGGAGCGCGGCGAGCCAATGTCGCAGGCGAAGTAGGCCCGTTCGCGCACCAGCGGCTCGACCGTCACCGGCAGGCCGAGGCGGGCGGCGATGATCTGCGCGGTGTGCAGGGTGCGGGTATAGGGGCTGGCAAGGATGCGCCGGGCCGCGCCGTGGGCGCGCAGGGCCAGGGCGGCGGCCTCGGCCTGACGCCGGCCTTCGTCGGTCAGCCCCGGATCAATGATGCCGGGGTCGCGGCGGGTCGCGTTGTAGACGACGTTGAAATGCGACTGACCGTGACGCACCAGAATCATGGCAGCAAGGGCCCCCGGCCCCGGGGGGTGACATCGTCGTAGTCGCCGTCGATGATCGGCCCCCGCCCCCGTGGGCCGGGACCGGCATCGGGATCGATTTCGACCCCGTCCACGAAAATGCGGGTTTGCGTTTGGACCTTCAGGCGCTTGGCCAGGGCCCGGCGAAGCCAGTTGCGGACCGCCGGTACGAACAGCAGCAGGCCGACGGTATCGGTCACGAAGCCCGGAGTCAGCAGCAGGACCCCGGCGATCAGAAGGCAGGCGCCGTCGAACAGCTCGCGCGTC
The DNA here is from genome assembly GCA_003693905.1 of Alphaproteobacteria bacterium. GTDB lineage: Bacteria > Pseudomonadota > Alphaproteobacteria > Kiloniellales > J153 > J153. The sequence goes on along the minus strand of RFLL01000433.1, from coordinate 493 downwards.
GGCAGATTGCCGCGGTCCATCTCGGCCCGCGCCCGGGCCAGGGTGGCCAGTCCCTGGGCGCGAAGCTGATGCGTTCCGACCATGGCCGTCAGCACCACCAGGGCCAGGGTCGGCCACAGACCGATCACGCCTCCGACCTGTATGAAAACGGCGATTTCGAGGAGTGGCACGCCGATAAAGGCGGCCAGCAGAAGAATGGGCATGCTTGCTCTTTCCCGGCCAGTTTCCTATGTATCTTTGGGCACGGACGCGTCTCTGCAAGGCCTGCGCCGTAATCCATTGCGCCTCGAAGTCCGCAGCCGGCAGATTTTGATTGCCCGCAGCGCCTTCTGCGGCGTTTGATGTACGCGGGCAAACGGGGAAGCGGACGTTTTCGCTTCACGCAGCCTGGATCCACGGGCGAGGCACATGGGCGACGGTTTCCAGTTTCTCGATATTATCCTGTTCGCGGCGGTGGCGGCGTTTTTTGTGCTGCGTCTGCGCAACGTGCTCG
>RFLL01000051.1 GCA_003693905.1 Alphaproteobacteria bacterium | reverse complement strand
TGTCCGGCCAGGTAAAGCGAACCGCAGATCAGCACCCGTCCCGGTGGTGCCGGGTTGGCGGCGACGATGGCATCGAGTGCGTCGGCCACGCCGGCGCACGGGACCGCGGGCAGGCCCGCCGCCGCGGCCTCGTTGGCCGCGGCTTCGGCGCTGAGCGTGGCTTCGACACCGGGTATGGAGACCGCATGGAGCGTCCGCGCTTGCGCCGCCAAGGGGCGGATGAAATCGCGGGCGGCTTTGGTGTTGAGCATGCCGTAGACGAGGTCGAGCGGCCGGTCGGCCCAGTTCCGGGCGATGGCCGCCAGCGCGGCCCCGGCGGCGGCGTTGTGGCCGCCGTCGAGCCACAGCTCCCACCCCGCCGGCAACTTTTCCGGCAGCGGCCCGCGGGTCAGGCGGTGCAGGCGCGCCGGCCACGTCGCCTGCCGCAGGCCGGTGGCGCGTGCCGCGTCATCGAGGCGGTATTCGGACAGAAGTTCGGCACAGGCCAGTGCGATTCCGGCGTTGTCGATCTGAAACGCACCAGGCAGCCCCGGGGCCGGATGGTCGCTGACGCCGGTCGCCCCGCGGAAGCGGATGCCGCCCGCGGTAGTGCCGGTTGCATGCCACTCGTGGCCATGACGGAACAGCGGCGCGCCGATGTCCTTCGCCCGGCGCTCGATCACGGCCAGGGCCGCCGGCGGTTGCGGACCGATGACCGCCGGCACGCCGGGTTTCAGGATGCCGGCCTTCTCGAAGGCGATCTCTTCGATGGTCTCGCCCAGGTACTGAACATGATCAATCGACACCGGTGTAATGACGCACAGGCGCGGGCGTTCGATCACGTTGGTCGCGTCCAGCCGCCCGCCGAGCCCGGTCTCAAGCAGCAGGATGTCGGCCCGGTCACGGGCGAAGGCAAGAAACGCGGCCGCGGTGGTGATCTCGAAGAAGGTGATCGGGTCGGTGCCGTTGGCGGCTTCGCAGGTGCTCAGAACCGTGCTCAGTGCGGCATCGCAGATCGGCCCGTCGGCCAGGCGGATGCGTTCGTGGAAACGCACTAGATGCGGTGAGGTGTAGGTCTGCACGCGCGCGCCGGCGGCTTCCAGCATGGCGCGCAGGAAGGCGATGACCGATCCCTTGCCGTTGGTCCCGGCGACGTGAACGACGGGGGCGAGACGCCGGTGCGGATCGTCGAGACGCGCCAGCAACGTTTCGATCCGCGTCAGCGACAGATCGATGATCCTGGGATGCAGTCGCGCGAGGCGATCGAGGATGGCCTCACTCGGGCGCGGCGGGTTCGGCACCGGGACTGCATCCATGGTCCGTCGCACCCGTATCGGCCGGGGCGGGTTCGGCGTTGGGCAGGGCGACGATCTCGGCCTCCGGGGTCTTTTCACGCAGCAGCCGCAGCAGGCGGATCAGGGTTGCACGCAGATCGGCCCGGTGCACGACCATGTCGACCATGCCGTGTTCCAGCAGGTATTCGGCGCGCTGGAAGCCCTCGGGCAGGGTCTCGCGGATCGTCTCTTCGATCACCCGCTGGCCGGCAAAGCCGATGACCGCGCCCGGCTCGGCGATGGCGATGTCGCCCAGCATCGCGAACGAAGCGGTGACCCCGCCCGTGGTCGGATCGCTGAAAATCACGATATAGGGCAGGCCGGCCCTTTTTACCTCGTCGACGGCGATCACCGTGCGCGGCATCTGCATCAACGAGACGATGCCTTCCTGCATCCGCGCCCCGCCCGAGGCCGGAACGACGATGAGGGCGGCTTCCTGCAACACTGCCAGACGCGCCGCCGCCAGCAGTGCTTCGCCCACGGCCGCCCCCATGGAGCCGCCCATGAACGCGAATTCGAACGCCGCGATCACCGTCGGCAGACCGCCGACGGTGCCGTGCGCAACCAGGATCGCGTCCTTGAGACCGGTTTTGGTCTGGGCTTCGCGCAGGCGCTCGCTGTAGCGCCGGCGGTCGCGGAAGCGCAGCGGATCGACCGGCATTTCCGGCAGTTCGATCAGTTTGAATTCGGCATCGTCGAACAGCAGCTCCAGCCGGCGCCGTGCCGGAATGCGCATGTGATGGCCGCAATGCGGACACACCTGCAGTTTCGCTTCCAGCTCGCGGTGGAAGATCATCTGGGCGCAGGCCGGGCATTTGCGCCACAGGTTGTCGGGCACCTCGCGGTTGACGAGGGCGCGGATCTTCGGGCGGACGAAGTTGGTAAGCCAGTTCATGGATCGCGCGTCCCGGATGATCGCCTAACCGCGCCGCGCCGCATGCACGCCCTCGGCCAGAGTGCGCACGAACGTCAGAACCTCGCCCGCCAGACCGGGACGGGGACGGCCGGCATCGTCGAGACCGGCGGCGATACGCTCGACGATGGCCGAGCCGACGACGGCGGCATCGGCCACGCGCGCTACCTCGGCGGCCTGCTGCGGCGTCTTGATGCCGAAGCCGACCGCCACCGGCAGGTCGGTATGGCGCTTCAGGCGTGAAACCGCGGCCTGCACCGCTTCGGCCGAGGCCGAGCGGGTGCCGGTGATACCCATGATGGAGACGTAGTAGACGAAGCCGCTGGTGTTGGTCAGCACCGTCGGCAGGCGCCGGTCATCGGTCGTCGGCGTCGCCAGGCGAATCCAGTGCAGCCCGGCGTCGAGAGCCGGACGGCACAATTCGGCGTCTTCCTCCGGTGGCAGATCGACGATGATCAGGCCGTCGACCCCGGCGGCCACGGCGTCGGACACGAAACGATCCACACCGTAGCTGTAGATCGGGTTGTAATAGCCCATGAGAACGATCGGCGTCTCGGCGTCGCGGGCGCGGAACCGGCGCACCATCTCCAGCGTCCGTGGCAGGGTCATCCCCGCCTTGAGGGCGCGCAGGCTGGAGGCCTGGATCGCCGGGCCGTCGGCCATCGGGTCGGAAAACGGCATGCCGAGCTCGATCACGTCGACCCCGCACCCGGGCAAGCCGGAGAGGATCTCGAACGAGGTTTCGAAATCGGGATCGCCGGCGGTGGTGAAAGTGACCAGACCGCCGCGCCCGGCTGCGCGCAGGGCGGCAAAGCGCCGTGTCAGACGCGTCCGAGCCGCCGCCGCGGTATCCGTCGTCGCCGTCACAGATGCACCCCCAGGGCTTCGGCGACCGCGAACACGTCCTTGTCGCCGCGTCCGCACATGTTCATGACCAGCAGGTGATCCCTGGGCAGGGTGGGTGCCAGCTTGCGCACGTGGGCCAGGGCATGGGCCGGTTCGAGTGCCGGAATGATCCCTTCCAGGCGCGAACAGAGCTGAAACGCATCCAGTGCCTCGCGATCGGTGGCCGAGACGTATTCGACTCGTCCGGTGTCCTTGAGCCAGGCGTGCTCCGGTCCGATCCCGGGATAGTCGAGGCCGGCGGAAATCGAATGGGCTTCGAGGATCTGGCCGTCGTCGTTCTGGAGCAGATAGGTCCGGTTGCCGTGCAACACGCCGGGCCGCCCGCCGGTCAGCGAGGCCGCGTGCCGGCCGCTTTCGAGGCCGTGTCCGGCGGCCTCGACGCCGATGATGCGCACCGCCTTGTCGTCGAGGAAGGGGTAGAACAGCCCCATGGCATTGGAGCCGCCGCCGATGCACGCCACCAGCGTATCCGGCAACCGGCCTTCGGCGGCCATCATCTGGGATCGGACTTCCTCGCCGATCACCGCCTGGAAGTCGCGCACCATCGCCGGATAGGGATGCGGGCCGGCGACCGTGCCGATGATGTAGAAGGTCGATTCGACATTGGCCACCCAGTCGCGCAGGGCTTCGTTCATCGCATCCTTGAGGGTGCGGCTGCCGCTTGTGACCGGCACCACCTCGGCACCCAGCAGCTTCATGCGGAACACGTTGGGTTTCTGCCGCTCGATGTCCTCTTCGCCCATGTAGATCACGCACGGCAGATCGAACCGCGCGCACACCGTTGCCGTGGCCACGCCGTGCTGACCGGCCCCGGTTTCGGCGATGATCCGGGTCTTGCCCATGCGCCGGGCGAGCAGGATCTGCCCCAGGCAGTTGTTGATCTTGTGCGCCCCGGTGTGATTGAGCTCGTCCCGCTTGAAGTAGATCCTGGCCCCGCCCAGGTGGTCGGTGAGGCGCTCGGCGAAATAGAGCGGGCTGGGCCGACCGACGTAATGGCGGGCGAAATGGTCGATCTCTTCCTGGAACGACGGGTCCCGGCGGGCGGCGGCATAGGCCTGCTCGACCTCGAGGATCAGTGGCATCAGGGTCTCGGCCACGAAGCGGCCGCCGTAGATGCCGAAATGGCCCTGCTCGTCCGGTCCGGCGCGGTAGGTGTTCGGCGTGTCCATGCTGGCGGGGTGTCTGAAGCTCCGATTGTGCGCCGCACTCTGCCCGATAACGCCGCGTCCCGCAATGCCTGCCGGTCGCTGCGGCACTGCGTCGCCGTACGGCCGGGTCGCCGGGCCGCGGGGCGGGACGGGGTTGCGTTCGGCCGCTTTCGGACCAATCTTTGAAGGCAGCCTGTCCAACCGGAGGATCAACCATGACCACGTGCAGCACCCGCATTTCCGCACCGGCCGCCGGTGTGGCCCTGACCCTTGCACCGCTGGCGGCGGCATGGGCGCAGAGTCCCCAGGGCTACGGCGGTGGCTGGTACCACGACGGTTGGCATGGCGGCTGGTTCGGGATGGTTCTGGGGCCGGTGATGATGTTCGTGGTGCTGGCCGCGATCATCGTCGTCATCGTGCTCGCGGTGCGGTGGCTCGGCGGCGGCGCCGGTAGCGGCACCGGTGGTGGCGGCGA
>RFLL01000432.1 GCA_003693905.1 Alphaproteobacteria bacterium | reverse complement strand
CGCCAGCCGCCGTAAGCCGGGTGGTTGCTGAAGGTGACGGTATCGACGGGCCACACCTCGCGGCCCAGGCGCTGCAAGGGGAAGACGGCGGCGGCGTTGCCGACGTGGCCGTAGGCGACCCTCGACTGGATGGACAGGACGGGCACGGGCGCTCCTCGACCGGCGCACCTTGCCACACCCTCCGCCCAGAGGGTAGGGGACGGCAAGCGCCGATCGCCACGGCATCGGGCCCCGGCGGCGCGCCCTCTTCGCGTTGGTGATTCGGAAAATGGTGCCGCCGGAAGGAATCGAACCTTCGACCCCACCCTTACCAAGGGTGTGCTCTACCCCTGAGCTACGGCGGCACGGGCAGATGCGGGGGGCGCATGCGTCCACGGCGCGGCACCCCGCGAAGCGGCCGCACCATGCCACCGGCACCCGGTCTGTGGCAAGAGCCAATAAGGCCCGCATCACCCCGCAGGTGGCATCGCCCCCCAAGGGCGCACGCGTCCACGGCGCGCCGTCCCGGGGCGCCCCCGTGTTCCCGCTGACGCGCCGTCCGGGACGGGCGCGTTCCGGGGGGCCGCTTCCCCGGGGGGCCTGCGTTCCGGGGGGCGTTTCCTCCGGCGCCGTCTTGACGCGGCCATGATCGCCGCGCAGTGTGCGCCCTCATGAGCGAGCGCAACGACCGACCGACATCGCGCGGACCGCGCCTCGGGGCCAAGGGGGCGGCGGCGCGCGCTGCGCGCGAGGCGCGGCTGGCCGAGGCCCTGCGGGCCAATCTGCGTCGACGCAAGGCTCAGCTTCGCGGTCGCGACGAAGCCGCGGCCGTCGCCGGACCCGAATCCGGGGCGCCCCCCGTGCCGCTGCGCGAGCGTAAGCCCTGAAGGCCCGGCGGTTTCCGGGGCCATCCCTCGCGAGGCCCGACAAACTCCCGGGATTCCGACAAACCTTGAGACCGGGGGGGCGATACAGTAGAAACGCGGCGAAAGAAAAGAACCACGCGCGACCGGTACCGCACGGCCGGACGCCCGGGCTTCGCCGATGTCATCCGCCCCGAGGCCGGTGCGCCGCGGCGGGATCTGCCGCGCCGCCAACGAACGGGCGGCCAACTTGCGCCAGGGGTGAAAGGCCCACCTGACATGCCCATCATGCCCGATTCCTGGATCCGCGACATGGCCACGACGCACGGCATGATCGACCCCTTCGTCGAGGCCCAGCGCCGCGAAGGGGTGATCTCGTACGGGCTCAGCTCCTACGGCTACGACGCGCGGGTGGCGGCCGAGTTCAAGATCTTCACCAACGTCGACAACGCGGTCGTCGATCCCAAGCACTTCGTCGAGACCAGTTTCGTCGAGCGGCGCAGCGACGTGTGCATCATCCCCCCCAACAGCTTCGTGCTGGCGCGTACGGTGGAATACTTCCGCATCCCGCGCGACGTGCTGGTGATCTGCCTCGGCAAGTCGACCTATGCGCGCTGCGGCATCATCGTCAACGTGACACCGCTGGAGCCGGAATGGGAAGGGCACGTGACGCTGGAATTCTCCAACACCACGCCGCTGCCGGCCAAGGTCTATGCCAACGAAGGGGCGTGCCAGTTCCTGTTTCTGAAAGGCGAGGGCCCGTGCGAAGTCAGCTATGCCGATCGCGCCGGCAAATACATGGGCCAGCGCGGCATCACCCTGCCCAAGCTGTGAGCCGGGCCTTGCGGCAAAGCGGACATCCCTGATGGATAAAATTCGAATTCGCGGCGGTCGGCCGCTGCACGGCGAGATTGCGATCAGCGGCGCCAAGAACGCGGCTCTGCCGCTGATGGCGGCCAGCCTTCTCAGTGACGAAACGCTGACGCTGTCCAACCTGCCGCATCTGGTCGACATCACGACGCTGGCCAATCTGCTGGTCCAGCACGGGGCCGAAATCCGCATGAACGGTGCCGCCGGCAACGGCGGCCACACTGGGCGGGTGCTGGAACTGCGCGCGCGCGACATCGTCAGCACCCGCGCGCCCTACGATCTGGTGCGCAAGATGCGCGCCAGCGTGCTGGTGCTGGGGCCGCTGGTCGCGCGCGCCGGACGGGCCGAGGTGTCGCTGCCTGGCGGTTGCGCCATCGGCACCCGGCCGGTCGATCTGCACATCAAGGGGCTCAACCTGCTCGGCGCCGAGGTCGAGCTGCGCGAGGGCTACATCCATGCCCGTGCGCCGCGCGGCTTGGTCGGGGCCGAGGTCGTGTTCCCCGCGGTGTCGGTCGGTGCGACCGAGAACCTGATGATGGCGGCCACGCTCGCCCGCGGCGAAACCCGTCTGGTCAACGCCGCGCGCGAACCGGAGGTCACCGATCTTGCCCACTGCCTGGTCAAGATGGGCGCCCGTATCAAAGGCATCGGCACCGATACCTTGACCATTCACGGGGTCGAGCGTCTGCACGGGGCCGAGCACGGGGTCATCCCCGATCGCATCGAGGCCGGCACCTATGCCATGGCGGCGGCGATCACCGGCGGCGAGGTCGAGTTGCTGGGCGCCCGGCTGGAGCACATGCGTGCCGTGGCCGAACTGCTTGGCGAGGCCGGCGTCAGTGTGCGGGAAAGCGAACGCGGCATCCATGTGACGCGCACCGGCGGGCCGGTGCGCGGCGTCGACGTCATGACCGAACCCTTTCCCGGGTTTCCGACCGATCTTCAGGCGCAGTTCATGGCGCTGATGGCGCTGGCCGACGGGGCGGCGATGATCACCGAGACGATTTTCGAGAACCGCTTCATGCACGTGCCGGAGCTGTGCCGCATGGGCGCCAACATCAACGTGCACGGCGCCTCGGCGATGGTGCGCGGGCGCCCGGCGCTGACCGGGGCCGAGGTCATGGCCACCGACCTGCGCGCCAGCGTTTCCCTAGTCGTGGCCGGCTTGGCCGCGAGGGGCGAAACGATCATCAACCGGGTGTATCATCTCGACCGCGGCTATGAAGGGCTGGAAGCCAAGCTCGCGGCCTGCGGTGCGGATATCGAACGGATCCAGTGAGTCGCAAGAAAGATGAGCAGAGGACAGGCAAACGGGACCCGCAACGGCGATGAGGGGACCGCTCAGGGGGCCGGGCGTACGACGGCGCCGCTGCCGCTCAAACTGCGTGCCCGCGATGCCGAGGATCTGCATACCATCGCGGCGTGTCTGCAGGATGCTCTGGTGCCGGTCACCGATATCGCCTACCTCAGGGCCGAGCGGCGTTTCGTCATGGTTGCCAATCGCTTCCGGTGGGAACGATCCGTTCCGGCGCGCGATATCGCGGCCACGCAACCGCCGGCCGGGACCGGCGATGCGCCGTTCGTGGACGAGGGCGACGAGGCGACGGAACCGCCGCACCAGCGGGTCAATTGCGGCATCTGTTTCGATTCGGTGACCCGGGTGCGGGTGCGCGGTTTCGACCCGCGCCAGAAGGACCAGATCCTCAATCTGTTGACGGTTCACGCCGCCGAGGGGGCGGTGACGCTGATCTTTTCCGGCGGCGCCGAGGTCCGCCTCGAGGTGGCGCGCATTCGCTGTCATCTGGAAGACCTCGGCGAGCCGTGGCCGACCCGGTGGCGCCCTTCGCACGACGAGGCGGTGCCGTTGGACCCGGATGAGCCGGATACGCCGGAACAGGACAAGGCTTGAGCGCGCCCGAGGAAATGGACACCGTGAGCGCGAACGAAAACCTGATCCTGGCTGTGCCGAAGGGGCGCATCCTGCGTGAGTTGACGCCGCTTCTGGCGCGCGCCGGTATCGAGCCGGAGCCGGCGTTTGCCGACGAAGGCAATCGCCGCCTGCGTTTTGCGACCAACGATCCCGGTCTCGATATCATTCGCGTGCGCAGCTTCGATGTGGCCACCTTTGTCGCCTTCGGAGCGGCACATCTCGGCGTCGCCGGCAACGACGTGCTGATGGAGTTCGACTACCCCGAACTTTACGTGCCCGTCGATCTGAACATCGGCCACTGCCGCCTGTCGGTGGCGGAGCCGCGCGATCTGGTGCGCGATGACGATCCGGCGCGGTGGAGCCATATCCGGGTTGCCACCAAGTACCCCGAAATCACCCGCCGCCATTTCGCCGCCCGCGGTGTACAGGCGGAATGCATCAAGCTGAACGGTGCCATGGAACTGGCGCCCAGCCTCGGCCTGTGCCGGCGCATCGTCGATCTGGTTTCCAGCGGCGCCACCCTGGCCGCCAACGATCTGGTCGAGGTCGAGGTGATTGCCGAGATCACTTCGCGCCTGATCGTCAATCGCGCCGCGCTCAAGACCCGCGCCGCCGCCCTTGGTGGCTGGATCGAGCGCTTCCGGGAGGCCGCCGATGCCGCATAGGCTGGATGCTGCACGCGCCGATTTCGCCGAAGCGTTTCGTGCCTTCCTGAACGTCGCCCGCGATTCGCAGGCCGATGTCGGGCGTATCGTTGCGACGATTCTGGACGACGTGCGCCGCGAAGGCGACGGCGCCGTCATCCGCTATACCGCGCGCTTCGACCGCTGTACGCTGAGCCCGGCCGAGCTGCGCGTGCCCGAGGACGAAATCGACGCCGCGGCGGCGCAGTGCCCGCGCGAGACGGTGGCCGCCCTGGCCGCGGCGGCGCAGCGGATCGAAGCCTTCCACCGGCGCCAGATGCCGACCGATCTCGACTACCGGGACGAGGCGGGGGTGCGCCTCGGTCACCGGTGGACGCCGGTGGCCGCGGCCGGGCTGTATGTGCCCGGCGGTACGGCCGCCTATCCCTCGTCGGTGCTTATGAATGCTCTGCCGGCCAAGGTCGCCGGCGTGAAGCGGCGGGTCATGGTGGTGCCGGCGCCGGACGGGCAGCTCAACCCCCTGGTCCTGGCCGCCGCGCAACTGGCCGGCATCACCGAGGTTTACCGCATCGGCGGTGCGCAGGCGATTGCGGCGCTGGCCTACGGTACCGAGACCATTCCTCCGGTCGACAAGATCGTCGGGCCGGGCAACGCCTATGTCGCCGAGGCCAAACGTCAGGTGTTCGGCGTCGTCGGCATCGACACCATCGCCGGCCCGTCGGAGATTCTGGTCGTCGCCGACGCCGACAACGATCCCGCCTGGATCGCCGCCGATCTGTTATCGCAGGCCGAGCACGACACCGCGGCACAGGCCATCCTGATCACCGATGACGAAGCCTTCGCCGATGCCGTGGCGGCGGCCGTGGACAGCCTGCTGGATACTCTGCCGCGGCGCGAGACGGCGGCGGAAAGCTGGGACGCCCACGGTGCCATCATCGTCGTGCCCGACATGGCCGAGGTGCCGGCCCTGGTCGATCGCATCGCACCCGAGCATCTGGAACTGGCCGTCACCGACCCGGACGCGCTGGCGGCGCGCATTCGCAATGCCGGGGCCATCTTCCTCGGTCGCCATACGCCCGAAGTCATCGGCGACTACGTGGCCGGGCCGAACCACGTCCTGCCGACCGGACGCAGCGCCCGCTTCGCATCCGGTCTGTCGGTGCTGGATTTCATGAAGCGCAGCTCGCTCATCGGCTGCACGCCGGCGGCTCTGGCGCATCTGGCCCCGACGGCGATGACACTGGCCCGCGCCGAAGGACTCGACGCCCATGCGCTGTCGGTGGCGATCCGGCTCGACCGGCCGCGTGACGGCTAGGCCGGGCGCACGTGGTATTGCAGGGGCGGGGCGGGCTGATGAGCGAACGTGATCCGGACCGCACGCATCAGCGTATCGTCCACATCGAGCTCGACGAGCGTACGGTGGTGCGTCGCAATCCCGACGTCGAGCACGAGCGCGCCGTCGCCATCTACGACCTGATCGAGGACAACTACTTCGCGCCGGTCGGATGCGACTGCGGCCCCTATCACCTGCACCTGTCGATCGCGGAAAACCGCCTCGTCTTCGACATCCGCACTGAATCCGCGGACCCGGTGGCCACGGTCACGTTGCCGCTGTTGCCGTTCCGGCGCATCGTCAAGGACTACTTCGCCGTGTGCGAGACCTATTACCAGGCCATTCGCACCGCCAGCCCGTCCAGGATCGAAGCCATCGACATGGGCCGACGCGGGCTGCACAACGAAGGATCGGAACTGCTGCGCGAGCGCCTGAGCGGCAAGATCGAGATGGATTTCGATACCGCGCGGCGCCTGTTCACGTTGATCTGCGTGCTTCATATCCGGGGATAGGGGCGGGTATGCACGACCTTCCCGGGGCCGTTCTGTTCGCCTGTACCCTGAACGCGGTGCGTTCGCCGATGGCCGAGGCGCTGCTCAAGCACCTGCTCGGCCACCGTATCTATGTCGATTCGACGGGGGTGCGCGCCGGCGAGATCGACCCCTTCGCGGTCGAGGTCATGGACGAGATCGGCATCGATCTGTCGCGCCACCGGGCCAAGTCCTTCGACGACCTGGAGGATACGTCCTACGACCTGATCATTTCCCTGTCGCCGGAGGCGCAACACCGGGCGGTGGAGATGACCCGGACCATGGCCTGCGAGGTGGAATTCTGGCCGACCATGGATCCGTCGATCATCGAAGGCAGCCGGGAGGTGCGCCTGGATGCCTATCGTGCTATCCGAGACGATCTGAAACGCAGAATAGAAAAGAGGTTTCCTCTTGATCTTAAACCTGTGGTTTAAGTCGTCGGAGCGCTCCTCTGGGGACCCCGGCTCTTGCAACGCGCCGCCATCGACCTATCTTCAAATGTCGAATCGACCGCGCAACGGCCGCATCCGGAGGATTTGTCGCGGTCCGTCCCGTCGGGTATTATCCTGCCCCAAGTATTTGGTGTTTTGCAATTTGACGTGACCGGGCACGGGCGGGCCGGGCCTTTTCCGGTGCTCTTGCGAAGGCGGTCCCGGGACCGGTTTCCTTTGCGCGTGTCGATCCGTCCAGCAACGGAGTATGAGGAGTATATGGCAAAGGAAGATCTGTTGGAATTTCAAGGCACGGTCGTTGAACTGCTGCCGAACGCGATGTTCCGCGTCAAGCTCGACAACGATCACGAGGTTCTCGCTCACACCGCGGGCAAGATGCGCAAGCACCGCATCCGCGTGCTCGCCGGCGATCGCGTGAACGTCGAGATGACGCCGTACGACCTGACCAAGGGTCGCATCACCTTCCGCTACAAGTAAGGCCCGGATTCCGGGCCATGGCTGCCGCCGCAAGCGCACCGGTACGCACGGCGGGTCCGCTGGTGCTGGCTTCGGCTTCGCCCCGGCGCCGGGCGCTTCTGCGCCAGATCGGGATCGAACCGGCCCACGTCGATCCGGCGGCTATCGACGAAACACCCCACCCCCGCGAACGCCCTGCCGATTATGCCCGGCGCATCGCGCGCGCCAAGGCCGATGCCGTAGCACCGCGTCACCCGGGCGCCTTCGTCCTCGCTGCCGATACGGTGGTGGCGGTGGGCCGGCGCATTCTGCCCAAGCCGGACGACAGGGCGACGGCGCGCCGGTGTCTGGAATTGCTGTCGGGACGCCGCCACCGGGTCCTGGGCGGGGTCGTCGTCTGTGCCCCTGACGGGCGCCGGGCCGAACGCCTGGTGACCACCGTGGTGGCCGTCAAGCGCCTCGACGCGATCGAGCTGGAGCGCTATCTGGCCAGCGGTGAATGGCGCGGCAAGGCCGGCGGCTATGCCATTCAGGGCCGTGCCGCGGCCTTCATTCCGTGGATCAACGGCTCCTATCCCAATGTCGTGGGCCTGCCGCTGGTCGAAACGGTGGCGCTGCTGAACGGTCTTGGCTGGGTGTGGCCGGCCGCGAATGTGCCGGGGGAGGCGTATACGACGCCGCTGACAACATGTCGCGGCGACTGCTGATCTCCGCGCTGCCCGGCGAACGGCGCGCGGCGTGGATCGAGGGGGAACGGCTGGTCGATCTGATCGTCGCCCGCGACGACCGTCCGTCGCTCGCCGGCAACGTCTATCTGGGGCGGGTCGGCGTGGTCGACCGGCCACGCAATGCCGCCTTCGTCGACGTCGGTCTGGCGCGGCCCGGGTTTCTGCCGCTGGATGAAGCGCCGCGGGGCCTGTCGCAGGGCGACGCCGTCGTGGTTCGGGTGCGGCGCGAGCCGACGGCGGACAAGGGCGCACGCCTGAGCGCACGGCGCGGTGACATTCCGGCCGATCTGGCCACGGCGGCCCAATCCGCCACGCCGCCGGCACTGCTGCGCCCGGCCGAGGATCCCGTCATGGCCGCGCTGGCCCGTCTCGAAGCGGTGGATGAAATCCGCATCGACGATCCGCAGATTTTCGCCGCGGCCAGGCGACGGCTGGCCGATCGGCCGCACCTGCGGGCGCGTCTGGTCCTGGATCTGGAACCGGCGCCGCTGTTCGAACGCGCAGGTGTCGAGGCGGCCATCGAAGCCCTGCTGCACCCGCGGGTGCCGCTGCCCGGTGGCGGTGCGCTGCTGATCGAGCCGGTGCGCACCCTGTGCGCCATCGACGTCGACACCGGACATGATGCCACGGCAGGGGCGGGGCGGGCGGCCCGGGTCGTCAACCTGGAAGCGGCGGCGGAAATTCCCCGTCAGGTGCGACTGCGCAATCTGTCGGGGCTGATCGTGATCGACTTTCTGACTCCGCCCGATGCCCGGACCCGAGCCGATGTGGTCACCGCCCTGAAACGCGGATTTGCCGATGACGGGCGGGCGGTGCGCATCCACGCCATGCGACCGTCGGGCCTGGTCGAGATGACCCGGCGGCGGGTCGGCCTGCCGCTGCACGAGATGTTGAGCGACCCGTGCGGCATCGGCGGCGGCGGGCGGGTGCCCGATGCCACGTCGCTGGCCTTCGCCGCTTTGCGGGCAGTGCGCCGT
>RFLL01000050.1 GCA_003693905.1 Alphaproteobacteria bacterium | reverse complement strand
GCGGAAGCCCTCCATGCGCTCGAGATAGAGCTGACGGTCCGGCAGGTGCAGCGTCAACCGGCCCACGGTCGGCTTGTAAAACCCAGTCAGGCAGTTGAAGACCGTCGTCTTGCCGGCGCCGTTGGGCCCGATGATCGCGGTGATGCGCTCGCCGGCGGCCTGAAAGGACACGTCGTCGACGGCGACCAGACCACCGAAGCGCATGGTCAGGTGCTCGACGGTGAGCAGAGGTCGGCCGCCGCCGGGAATGTCGCCTTCAAGGACGACACCTGCCGAAGATGCGTCGTGCATGCTCATCACGTCGCCCCCTTGGGGCCGCCGCCGCGCGGAAACAGCCGCAACGTCGGTTCGCGGTGGGCCAGCAGTCCGGCCGGGCGCCATAGCATGATCAGGACCATGGCGGCACCGAAGGCCAGCATCCGGTACTGCTGCAACTCACGGAAGAATTCGGGCAGCCCGATCAGCAGAATCGCCGCCACCACGACGCCGATCTGGCTGCCGAAACCGCCGAGAACGACAATCGCCAGAATCACCGCCGATTCGATGAAGGTGAAGCTTTCCGGGCTGATGAATCCCTGGCGGGTGGCGAAGAACGAACCGGCGAAGCCAGCAAACATGGCACCGATTCCGAACGCCGTCAGCTTGGTGTTGCGCGGGTTGATGCCGAGCGAGCGACAGGCGATCTCGTCTTCGCGCAGCGCCTCCCAGGCGCGCCCGACCGGCAGCCTGCGGATGCGCATGGTGAAGAAATTGACCGCCAGAGCCAGGGCCAGGATGAGATAGTACAGGAAGATGATGCGCTGGATCGGCGAATACGGCAGGCCGAACAGCTCGTGAAAGGCCGGCAGATCCTTGGCCCGGCGGGTGAACTCGGCGATGCCGAAGAAACTCGGCCGCGGGATGCCGGAAATGCCGTCCGGCCCGCCGGTGAAGGTGTACCAGTTGAGCAGAATGACCCGGATCATCTCGCCGAAGCCCAGGGTCACGATGGCCAGATAGTCGCCGCGCAGCCGCAGCACCGGAAAGCCCAGAAGCACCCCGGCGGTGGCCGCCATCAGCCCGGCGAACGGCAGCGTGACCCAGAAGCTGATGTCGTAGGTCGTCCCCAGCAGGGCGAAGGCATAGGCCCCGACGGCGTAGAAGGCGACGTAGCCGAGATCGAGCAGGCCGGCCAGACCGACCACGATGTTCAGCCCCCAGCCGAGCATGACATAGGTCAGGACCAGGATCGTGATGTCGAGAAGCTGCCGGTCGGCCATCGGCGTAAACGGAAACACGACCGCAAGGGCAAGCAGAACCGGACCGATCAGGCGCGCGGCGTGCTGCACGCGGGCCCCGATCCTGTCCATGCGCGCATCGCGTTCCTCAAGGCTCAGGGTCGATGCCATGTGCCGGATGGCAAAGACGGCGCGAACGGCGAACCCGACCGTGACCACGAACAGGCCCCACACCACCACCGGGTCGTCGAACGGGATCAGGCTTTTGACCACGGCGCCGGTGTGCGGTCCGAACAGAGTCTCGGACAGCAGCAGCACCAGCATCCCGGCCGCCGCCGCCACGGTGCCGATGAGGACCGGCCGCGGCCGATGCTCGCGCAGCAGGATGAGGGCGATGCGGCCGATGAACCCGATCACCACGACGGCGGCGACGTCGTCGAAACGGGTGCGGATGGCAACACCGCCGGGCACGTCGCGGGTTTCGAACCCGACCAGGCCGATGGTCAGCCCGAACAGAACCAGCGCCGTCAGGCCGGCCTCCTTGACCATCGCCGGCACATCGAGCGGTCGCACGTCGACATCGGAGGCGTGCATCGTCGTCATCGCCTCACACCTTCTCGATATCCGGCTTGCCGAGCAGGCCGGTGGGCCGGAAGATCAGCACCAGCACGAGGATCGCGAACGTCGCCACGTCCTTGTACTCGACGGTGAAATAGGCCGACCAGAAGGCCTCGATCAGGCCGATCAGAAGGCCGCCCAGCATAGCGCCCGGCAGCGATCCGATGCCGCCCAGCACGGCCGCGGTAAACGCCTTGATGCCGGCCAGGAAGCCGATGAAGAAGTCGATCACGCCGTAGTAGAGCAGAAACATCATGCCGGCGACCGAGGCCAGGACCGCACCGACGACGAAGGTGACCGAAATCGTCTGATCGACGTTGACACCGACCAGCGCCGCCATCTCGCGGTCCTGTTCGCAGGCGCGCTGCGCCCGGCCCAGGGACGTCTTGGCGATCATCAGCGAAAAGACGACCATCAGGACCACGGTCAGCACGATGATGATCATCTGCATGTAGCTGAGCGTCACCACATAACCCCGGTCCTGCATCAGTTCGATCCCGCCGCTGATGACCGGCTGCATCGGCTTGTTGCGCGCGCTTTGCAGAAGCTGCACGTAGTTCTGCAGGAAGATCGACATGCCGATCGCCGTGATCAGCGCCGCCAGGCGCGGCGAGCCGCGCAGCGGTCGATAGGCGACCCGTTCCAGCGTCCAGCCGTAGACCGAGGTCAGAACCATGGTCACGATCAGGACGATCAGCAGCGCCAGCGGCACCCACGACAGCCCAACCATCCCCAGCACCAGAAAGGTGATGATCGAGATGAAGGCCCCGATCATGAAAATTTCACCGTGGGCGAAATTGATCATGCCGATGATGCCGTAGACCATCGTGTAGCCGATCGCGATCAGGCCGTAGATCGAGCCCAGCGTCAGGCCGTTGATCAACTGGTCGATGAAATAGACAAAGGAATTCTGCATCGTGCGCCTCAGGCCCCGTGCAGGCGTGCGTTCCCGGCCGTGCCCCGTGGAAACGGCTCCCGCAGGTGACGGTCCATCAGGCCGCTCTTGCGTCTCTTACGTCGGATCGACCCGGCGCCCACCATGGTCGGTGCAAACGCCCCCCAGCGCAGTCCCCAGCACAGCCTCTTGTCGCCTGTCGTCTCCGCGGTTCGCGCCGCGAAGAAATTGTCCGATTTTCGCGCGGGTTCTAGCGCGTCGCCCCCGCAACCGCAAGGGCTATGTGGCCCGCGTGCGCGCGGCCGCCGGACCGCCCGGGGATGCCGGACATACAGATGGCGCCTGGCTGATGATGAGGTCAGGGCCGGTTCACGTCTTGGCCCGACGGGCCAGAACGTAGTGCAGTTTGCGCACCGCCGCCTGTTTGAGGGCCGCCTCCCCGGCCTCGGGGGCACCGACGATCGAGACTTCCGTCAATGTTGCCGGATCGACGGCCGAGACCTTGACGTAGGCGCCGACCCGGTAGAATTCGATGATGACATCCCGGGGCTCGGACGTATCGGTGGGAAGGCGGGCATCGGACATGGCGCCATCATCGCGCTCCCTTGGCAAACAAAACCTTAAGAGCGG
Source organism: Alphaproteobacteria bacterium (assembly GCA_003693905.1). Classification (GTDB taxonomy): domain Bacteria; phylum Pseudomonadota; class Alphaproteobacteria; order Kiloniellales; family J153; genus J153. Next base: position 1,683 of record RFLL01000050.1, on the reverse strand, counting down.
CGGATCGGGGTCGGCGCCGGCGGTGCTCCGCCGGATATGTCCGCAGGGCCTGCGCACCTTTTCCGGCGGTGCGGAATCGCTACAGTAGGCGGTGCGGACGGCGACCGCCGATGCCGATGGCCCGTACGTCGACCCGTGCATCGTTTTTCGAGCCACACATCGTTTCCAGCCGCATGAGAGGATTGTCATGGCCGAGCCCCAGACCGCAGCCCCTGTCTCGCCCACCGCAACCGGCCGGGCGGCGTTCCAATGGGACGACCCCCTGCTGCTCGACGCCCAGCTCAGCGAGGATGAGCGCATGGTGCGCGATTCGGCGCGGGCCTACTGTCAGGAAAAGCTGATGCCGCGAATCCTGGAGGCCAACCGGCACGAACGCTTCGATCCGGCGATCATGACCGAGATGGGAGCGCTCGGCTTTCTCGGCGCCACCCTGCCCGAAGACTACGGCTGCGCCGGCGTCAACTACGTCTGCTATGGCCTGATCGCACGCGAGGTGGAACGCGTCGATTCCGGCTACCGCTCGGCCATGAGCGTCCAGTCCAGCCTGGTCATGCACCCGATTCACGCCTACGGCACCGAGGCACAGCGGCGCAAATACCTGCCCGGGCTGGCCCGGGGCGAGTTGATCGGATGCTTCGGCCTGACCGAGCCCGACGCCGGCTCCGACCCGGGCAGCATGAAAACCCGGGCGCGGCGGACGGACGACGGCTACGTGCTGAGCGGCACCAAGATGTGGATCACCAATGCCCCGGTGGCCGACGTCTTCATCGTCTGGGCCAAGACCGAGGACGACGTGATCCGCGGCTTCATCCTGGAAAAGGGCATGAAAGGTCTGAGTGCGCCCAGGATCGAAGGCAAGTTCAGCCTCCGCGCCTCGGTCACCGGCGAAATCGTGATGGACGAGGTGTTCGTACCCGAGGACAACCTGCTGCCCGGTGTCGCGGGCCTGAAGGGACCGTTCGGCTGCCTCAACCGGGCCCGCTACGGCATCGCGTGGGGGGCGCTGGGGGCGGCCGAATTCTGCTGGCACGCCGCGCGCACGTACACCCTGGAGCGCAAGCAGTTCGGCCGGCCGCTGGCCGCCAATCAGCTCATCCAGAAGAAACTGGCCGACATGCAGACCGAAATCGCCATCGGCCTGCAGGCGTGCCTGCGCCTCGGGCGCCTGTTCGATGAAGGCAAGGCCGCACCGGAGGCGATCTCGATGCTCAAACGCAACTCGTGCGGCAAGGCGCTCGACATCGCCCGCACCGCCCGCGACATGCACGGCGGCAACGGCATCGCCGACGAATTCCACGTCATCCGCCACGTCATGAATCTGGAAGCGGTCAACACCTACGAGGGCACGCACGACGTGCATGCCCTCATCCTGGGCCGCGCCCAGACCGGTATCCAAGCGTTCAACTAGACCCGGATGAAGCGTGATCCGGCCTTCGCACCGGATCGCTCAGGCGGCCGGGGTCAGTCCGGTGGCCAGACGCTGCGGAGCCGACCAGAACTGCAACAACCGGCGCAGGGTGGCGTTGGTCTGCTCCAGGGTATCCGGCGCCACCTGGGCGTTGGCCAGCTCGCCGGCGTGGCCGTCAAACAACGTGCTCAGGGCGCGGAAAATCTCGACCCCCTTGTCGGAGGCCCGGACGTGGAACGAGCGACGATCGTGCGGCGAGCGCTCCTGGATCAGAT
>RFLL01000431.1 GCA_003693905.1 Alphaproteobacteria bacterium | reverse complement strand
GCGTTGATCTCCTGGCGCTCGGCGATCGCCCGGATGGTCGCACTGGTGGCGCGGCGGAACCGCTCGATGGGAGATTCGGCTTCAGACACGACCTGACCTGTGCGTTCGGGCGTGCTTCATGCCCGCTCCGTCCTTAGTCCGTTACATCGGCTATACCAGCGTGCCCTACACCAGCGTCGCCTTGACGCCGCTTTCGGGCAGATCGGTGCCGAAGCAGCGCTGGTAGTACTCGGCCACCACCGGGCGTTCGATCTCGTCGCACTTGTTCAGGAACGTGACCCGGAAGGCAAAGCCGATATCGTTGAAGATCTTCGCATTCTGTGCCCAGGTGATGACCGTGCGCGGGCTCATCACGGTCGAAATGTCGCCGTTGATGAAGCCGCTGCGCGTCAGATCGGCCAACGCCACCATGGCGGCGATGGTCGCACGCTCTTCCTTGGTGTCGTATTCCGGGCACTTGGCGAGGACGATCTTCTCCTCCTCCTCGTGCGGCAGGTAGTTGAGCGTGGCGACGATGTTCCAGCGGTCCATCTGCCCCTGGTTGAGCTGCTGGGTGCCGTGATAGAGGCCGGTGGTGTCGCCGAGACCGATGGTGTTCGTGGTCGCGAACAGGCGAAACGCCGGATGCGGCCGGATGACCCGGTTCTGGTCGAGGAGCGTCAGGCGCCCTTCGACTTCGAGCACCCGTTGGATGACGAACATCACGTCGGGGCGGCCGGCATCGTATTCGTCGAACACCAGTGCCACCGGGCGTTGCAGCGACCACGGCAGCAGGCCCTCGCGGAACTCGGTCACCTGCTTGCCGTCCTTGAGCACGATGGCGTCCTTGCCGACGAGGTCGATGCGGCTGATGTGGCTGTCCAGGTTGATGCGCAGGCAGGGCCAGTTGAGGCGCGCCGAAACCTGCTCGATATGGGTCGATTTCCCGGTCCCGTGATAGCCCTGGATCATCACCCGGCGGTTGTAGGCGAAGCCGGCCAGGATCGCGAGCGTGGTATCGCGATCGAAGCGGTAGACCTCGTCCAGGTCGGGGACGTATTCGTTCGGCGTGCTGAACGCCGGAACCTGCATGTCGGAATCGATTCCGAACGTCTGACGCACCGACACCGTGATGTCGGGGCCGTCCATCGGCAGCTCGGCGCCGTCGCCGTGTATCGAAGCCATGAAAGTCCTTCTCTGTCGCGCGTCTGTCGAAACCCGTATCTCTGCCATGAAAATAGGGAAAGATCGCCGTCGATCCAACCTTGTCGGCGAAATTTACAGGCTGGCGAAGGGTTTGGATACCGCCGCGCGGGTCTGTCCGTCGGTGCAGGATGCGGCACGGGCCGGCCCGATTGCGCCCTCAAGGTGCGGATCCGCAAGCACGATCCCGGCTGCGGGGCGATGTGATCGATTGCCCCGCATATCGGGGATCAGGGCCTGCGGGCCACTGTTTCCGGCTCGGCGAAGACCGGGTTTGGCTGCCTGCGGAGCCGCTCCCGCCGAGGGTCCGCACAGCCGCCCCCGGGGCCGCGACCGACGGGCTGCTTCTTCGGACTTGATCCCGCGTCTTGTGAAACCCGGCTGCCGGCCGACGGCGGCGCGATGACGCGGCGAAGCGGACGCGAAGCTCAGATGCGGCGATAGCGGCCGGCGTCGAGCAGCACCGGGGCCGACAGCGTCTTGGGATCAAGAGGCCGCGCCTCGCACATCAGAATCGCATGTTCGATGCCCTGGGCATCGCGATAGACACGGGTTACGCGCCACACCACGTAGGGCAGGTCGACGTGCGAGAAGCGATCGCCGATGTGCAGGCGCGTATCCGCCGCCGGCACCGGGACGTCCAAGGCGGCATCGGCTTCTATCCAGTATGCAGTCATGGTCCGCGCCTCCTCCCTGTTCGTCGTCCGACCTTCCCGTCAATGGGTGCTGAACCAGCCAAGCACGTAAAATACGGCCAGGAATACGGCAATGCCGACGGCCACGCCTTCGACGCGATAAAGCAGGCGGCGGCGCGACCGGGTTGGCCGGCTTTGTGTGACCGATCGGTACATGTCTGCCTCCCGAACGCCGCGACGCAAGGCGTCACGACGCCCTCTGTCGTCCCGGGTCGGTCCGAGCGTGCGTGTCGGACGTTCTTTTCGTTGCGGCAATCATAGCACAAACGGCCCCGGGGGATGCGAGTCCCTTCCTGCGCCCGTGCGATCACGATCGCGAGCCGGGGCCGGCGGCGGCTATTCCGGCCTGGCGCCGGCCGGATCGAGGCTTTCGTAATAGGCGGCCAGGTCCTCGATGTCCTTGTCGCTGAGCGTACGCACGATGACGCCCATCACCTCGCTCGGTCGTCGGCCGTCGCGAAAGGCGCGCAACTGCTGCATCAGGTACATGCTTTTCTGACCGGCCAGGTTGGGGAAGATCGGCGACGTGCCGATGCCGTCCTTGCCGTGGCAGGTGATGCACGGCCGCGATTTGGCCTTGCCCGCGGCCGGATCGCCGGCCAGCACGGGACCGATCCCGGCGATCCCGGTCACGGTCACGAGGCCCGCAACGACGCAGCCGTGAAGCGCGCGCCGCCACGCCCCGGAGTGTGTCCCGGGGCGCAGTGACAGTCGCAGGAACGATTCCCTACCGGCCATACGAGATGCGATAGATCGCCCCGACGAGGTCGTCGGAGACGAGCAGCGATCCGTCCTGAAGCTGCACGACGTCAACCGGGCGGCCGTAATATTCGCCGGTGGTCTCGTCCAGCCAGCCGTCGGCGAAGACCTCGGTCGAAGCCGCGCTGCCGTCTTCGTTCAGGGCCGTAAACATGATGCGCGCACCGATCGGCGTGGTGCGATTCCACGATCCATGCTGTGCGCTGAAGATGCCGCCGCGATACTTCTCCGGGAACATGGTGCCAGTGTAGAACATCATGCCGAGATCGGCGGCGTGGGCGTCCATCTCGACCTCGGGGAACACCACATCGGCCGGCGGTTCGGAATTGGCGTATTCGTGCGTCCGCACCTTGCCGCCGCCATACCACGGAAAGCCGAAATGCTGTCCGGCCGCGGTGGCCCGGTTGAGTTCGCCCGGCGGAATGTCGTCGCCCATGCCGTCGACCTGATTGTCGGTAAACCACAGCTCGCCGTTAGCCGGATTGAAGGCAATCCCGACCGAATTGCGGATGCCCTTGGCATAGACTTCCCAGTTGGAGCCGTCGCGGTCCATGCGCACGATGGCGCCGATGCCGTTGCGCTCGTAGAATTCGAGCTTGCTCGGCGGCGGTACGTTATAGGGCTGTCCCTGGGCGATGTAGATCTTGTTGTCGGGGCCGATGGCGCAGACCCGGGCGCCGTGGTTGAACGATTCCTCCGACGGCGGGATCAGCGGCTCCTTGACCACGGCCACCGCGACATCGGGACTTTCATAGAAGAACTCCGCCGCCGGGAACACCAGCAGCCGATTGTGCTCGACCAGATACAAAAAACCGTCGCGGCTGAAGCACGGGCCGTTGGGCACCTTGAAGTTGATGCTGGGGGCGAAACGTTTGACCTCGTCGGCGACGCGGTCGCGATCGCGGTCGGTCACCGCCCATACCTGGGTCTTGCGCGTACCGACGAAAACGACGCCGACGTTGGTTCCCACCGCCATGTGCCGGGCATCGGGCACGATGGCGTAAAGGTTGATCTTGAAGCCGGGCGGCAGGTTGATGCGCTCCAGGATCCTGTTGATCGCTTCCGCGCGTTTGCCCCCTTGGGGGACCGTCGGGATGTCGAGCGAAGCCCCCGTCGCCTTGAAGTCCTGGAGCTTCTTGAGCGCATCCTGGGCACCGGCAACGCCGGTGGATCCGATCGCGACCAGCGTGCCGAGCACGCATATGCCAATTGTCTTTTTCACGGTTTCTTCCTCCCAATTCTTTTCCGGTTTTATTTTTTTGTTCTTGTTTTTGTATTCGCCGCCAATGTGTTGGGAACAGCAGCCGGAGCATCTTTTCGCGTGGCAGCGATCTTTGGCATAATAACATATTAAGGTTAACAAGGCTTGCCCTGTGTCTCAACCGTTTGCCCGCGAGCGGGGGCAAGGGGCCGGGGTGCACCGGGCGCGGATTTGCAAAGGTGCTTGCGCGCTGGGACGCATTGCCCCGAGTATGGCAGAAGGAAGCACGGAGCAGCGCACCTCATGCGAATTCTCGTTCTCGGTGCCGCGGCCGGCGGCGGTTTTCCGCAGTGGAACTGCAATTGTGCGGTCT
>RFLL01000430.1 GCA_003693905.1 Alphaproteobacteria bacterium | reverse complement strand
GGCCAGCGCCGCGGCCACCCGCGCGGGTCGTTCGTTGCGCGCAACACCGCGCAGCGACAGGGCATAGGCGACATTGGCGGCGACCGAGCGGCGCAGCAGGACCGGACGCTGGAACACCATGGCCTGGGCGTGGCGGATGGTGCCGCTGTCGGCGGCCGCCCACACGATCCGGCCGCCGTTCGGCCGGATCAGGCCGTGGCACAGGCGCAACAGCACGCTTTTCCCGGCGCCGTTGGGACCCAGGATCACACTGAGCGGTCCGGCCTCGAAGGTCGCCGAAAGCGGCCCCAGTATCCGTTTGCCGGCGGCCTCGAAGGTCACGGCTTCGAGCCGCAGGGGCAGGATGGCGGCCACACGTTGCGGCGCGGCCGCGGCCCCGGGTGCCGATTCGGGCATGGGGGCTTCAGGCATGACGGGGGCGGGCGGCATCGCGCAGGGCCATCGCCGCCAGGTTCACGGCCAGGGCGAGCGCGACCAGGATCAGGCCCAGCGCAAGCGCCAGCGCCAGGTTGCCCTTGCTCGTCTCCAGCGCAATCGCGGTGGTCATGACGCGGGTGGCATGGTTGATGTTGCCGCCGACGATCATGACCGCGCCGACTTCGGCAATGGCGCGGCCGAACCCGGCGAGGATGGCGATCAGCAGGCTGGCGCGCCCGTCCCACAGCAGAGTGCCGAGACGGCGCAAGGGGCCGGCCCCGAGGGAGCGGAGCTGCTCGTCGTATTCCTCGTTGAGATCGGCAACGGTCTGCGTCGTCAGGGCGGCGACGATGGGGGTGATCAGCAGGCACTGGGCGATGATCATCGCACCAGGCGTGAACAGCAGCCCGAGCACGCCGAGCGGCCCGGCCCGCGACAGCATCAGATAGACCAGCAGACCGACGACGACCGGGGGCAGTCCCATGAAGGCGTTGAGCAGCGCCACCGCCAGGGTCCGCCCTGGAAAGTGGAACAGCGCCACCGCCGCTCCCAGCGGCAGGCCGATGGCCGCGGCCAGGGCGACCGCGCTCAGGCTTACGCGCAGCGACAGGATGACGATTTCGATCAGGTCGGGATCGAGCCGCATCAACAGGGTCGCCGCAAGAGCAAAGGCCTCGCCGAGGTCGCTCATCCGCCCTACCAAAAGATTTTCGGCATTTCAGACTGCAATCTTATGCATTTTCATGCGCGGATTACAATATTGCCGATTTTGCGGTGAGCAACGCAGATGGCAGACGGTGCGAATAAAAAAGATAAAGATAAGGGGGGGGCGTTCGCTGCGCGCCGGTCTTGCCGGTACCTTCACGCGCGGTTGGCGAGCGCCCGTTCGACGAAGTCGAGGCGGTCCTGACCGTAGAAGTTGTCGCCGTCCACGAAATACGTGGGCGACCCGAGAACGCCGCGGATGATTGCCTCGCGACAGTTGCGCTCCAGCTCCAGCGCCACGTCGGGCGTGCGCGCGGTGGTCAGGATGGCCTCGGCGTTGAAACCGTGCGCCTCGCACAGTTCGCCGAGGACCGCCGCATCGGCGATGTCGCGATCATCGCGCCACAGGGCACCCAGAATCGCTGCGCTCAGGCCGTCGACGTCGCCATCCGATCCGTTTCCGCCCTCGCTCTGTACCGCCCGCTGGGCCGCGATCACCGTACCCGAGGGCAATTCCATCGGCCCGACGTGGTGGACCGGCTCGAGCAGAACGGGGAGGCCGAGATGCGCTGCCCACCGTTCCAGATCGCGGCGCATGTAGGCGGTGCGATGAGGGGGGCGCTCGTCGAAAGGCTGGGCCCCGACGGCCGGCAGGATGACCGACAGCAGGATCGGCCGATGCACGATTCGCCGGTCATGGCGGCGCGCCAGCGCATTCAGCCGCGCCGCACCCAGATAGGCGAAGGACGAGCGGATCGAATAGTAGTAGTCGATGGTCGCAGTCGTGGCGGTCATGAAAGTCCTCTCGTCGTCAGCTCGGGAGCGGTCGTCGCCGCAGTCGCAAGTGTGAGACCGCACAGGACACGGACGCAAACGTAAACGAAACACAAACACCGATTTTCGGGTCGTCTTGCCGGGCTGCCGTCGAAGGGCCATAGTCTATGCATGAACGACGCCAAGACCATGACTCCGGAAAGCGGGGATCACATTCGCACCGTGCGCCGCGGCCGCGCCAAGGCGGCCAAGGGTGCGGTTCTGGACGAATTTCTGCTGCGCCCAGATCCCGCCGATCCGCGCCTGAGCGAACGGGTGCGCGGCCGTGACGAGAACAACCGGGTGATCGAGACGACGGTGGTCGTCGAACGGCCGCTGACCCTGTTCCTGAACGGGCAGGAGATCGTCACCATGATGACGATCGGCGATTATCCCGAATATCTGGCCGTCGGCTATCTGCGCAACCAGAACATGCTGCACCCCGACGATCGCATCACCGGCATCGACGTCGACGAAGAGCTCGATGTCGTCGTCGTGCGCACCGAGCGTGAAACCGACTACGAGGAAAAGCTGAAAAAGAAGATCCGCACCTCGGGCTGTGCCCAGGGAACGGTGTTCGGCGACCTGATGGAACGCTTCGACGAGGTGCGGTTGCCGGACGATGCCGTGTTGCGCACATCGTGGCTCTATGCCCTGTCGCGCAAGATCAACACCACGCCCAGCCTGTATCTCGAGGCCGGTGCCATCCACGGCTGCGTGCTGTGCCACGCGGATCGGCCGCTGATCTACATGGAAGACGTCGGACGCCACAATGCGGTCGACAAGATCGCCGGCTACATGTTCCTGGAAGGCATCGCCCCGGCGGACAAGATTTTCTACACCACCGGGCGGCTGACCTCGGAGATGGTGATCAAGACGGTCCAGATGGGCATCCCGATCCTGGTGTCGCGCTCCGGCTTTACCGCTTGGGGCGTCGATCTGGCGCGCCGCGCCGGGCTGACCCTGATCGGGCGCGCCAAGGGGCGGCGCTTCATCGTGTTGTCGGGCGAGGGGCGCATCGTCTACGACGCCGACCTGGCGGCGGTCGGCGATGAAGAGGCCCGCCATCAACGCAAGGCCGGCCGCAGCAGCGATGCCTGACATCCCTGCAGGGCGCGCGACGGCGCTCGCCGGTGTCCTGCTGGCCGGCGGCCGGTCGCGACGCATGGGCGGCGGCGACAAGTGCCTGCGCCCGCTGGCCGGGCGGCCCATGCTGGCCCACATCATCGCCCGTGCGCGCCCGCAGGTCGGGCCGCTGGTCCTCAACGTCAACGGCGATTCGGCGCGCTTTGCCGATTTCGGCATTCCGGTGGCCGGTGACGTGGTCGCAGGCTTCGCCGGGCCGCTGGCCGGCATCCTGACCGGGCTCGAATGGGCGGCGCAGCATGCACCGCAGTGCACCCACGTGGCCAGCTTCGCCTGCGATGCGCCCTTCTTTCCCGAAGACCTAGTTGCGCGTCTGGCTGCGGCCATGGCTGAAGCGGACGCCGAGCTGGCCTGTGCCGCCTCGGCCGGGCGGGCGCATCCGGTCTTCGCCCTGTGGCCGGTCGCTTTGCGGGCGTCGTTGCGACAGGCGCTGGTCGGGGAAGGCTTGCGCAAGATCGACGCGTGGACGGCGCGCTACCGGCTGGTGACGGTCGATTTTCCCGCGATTGCAACGGTGGCCGGGCCGCTCGATCCGTTTTTCAACGTCAACACGCCCGCCGATCTGGCTGCGGCGGAAGACTTCGCCGCGGCGCTTGCCGTCCAGGGTGCGGCTCAAGGCGCAGCCATGCCGTCTTGATGGTCCGCCTTAACAAAACCGGCCTCGGAGACTAAGCTTGCAGCTGGCAACACGGGACAGGGAGCCCATGACGGCGCATGAAAGTCTGCTGCTTGGCATCGTGGTGGAGCGGCGGCGGATCGACCATCCATGGAAGGATTACACTTGGCGGGCGGTGGCCGTCGTACCGGGCGCGCCGCCGCGTGATCCGCACGACGAATGGGTGGTGATGCGCGAAGGCGACGGGTGGGTCCGTTTTCTGGCCGGTACCTTGCCGCTGTCGCTGTCGCGTGGCGAGACGGAGGGCTACAAGCTGGCCCTGTCGCAGGAGCCGCCGGTGGTCTACGTGGTGCTGCGCCCCGATGACGATTTCGCCGACGACCGCGAAATCGTGCCCATTCGCGTCACCGCCAATCCGTACGATGCGCAGGAATATCTCGACGGCGGCGAGGATATCGTGGAACCGGTGCCGATGCCGCCGGAAGTGATCGCATTCGTCGATTCCTACGTAACGCGCTATCATGTCGACGTGCCGTTCGTGAAGTTCAAGCGCAAAAGCAAGCATGCCGGCCTCGTCGAGGCCGCGAAGGCGCCGGTTTCACACGAGGAGCCCCGGAGCGGGCCACGGGGGACGGGCCGGACACGCGGGACGGGGCGCAACGGTGGAGGAGGAGACGATCATGGCTAGGCCGCCCGACGATTCGTTTCTGGCCCGCTGGTCGCGGCGCAAGCGCACCGGCGAATCGTTGCCCGAGGAAGAAGGCACGGCCGATGCGGCATCGACCACGCCGGTCGCTGCGGCGCACGACGATACCGCCTCGGCGGTGAATGCCGGTGACGGCGCACACGCCGATGAGGCCGGCGATCCGGAGGTTCTTGCGCGCCTGCCGGAGATCGACAGTCTGGATTACGAGTCCGATTTCACACCCTTTTTCCAGCAGGGCGTTCCCGAAAGCCTGCGCCGCAAGGCGCTGCGCAAGCTGTGGCGCAGCCATCCGCTGCTGGCCAATCTCGACGGTCTGAACGATTACGACGAAGACTTCACGATGGTCGGCATGGTCGACATGCCCGATCTGCGCAGCGTCTATCGCGTTGGCCGGGGCATCGTGCTTGACGACGAAACCGGCGCGGATGGTGATGTGAATGTCGAAGCGGAAGGTGTTCCACGCGCCGATGACGTCCTGCACGGCGAATCGACGCAGAGCGAAGAGATCGGCGGCCAGGGAGACGATCGGGAGCCTGCGTCCTTGGCGGTGCGCGGCGATGCCGGGGACGACGTGAAGGCTGCGAGCGATGCAGAAACGGCGGCGGATTCGCAGACGACAACGGCACAGGCCGCAACGGTGCAGCCGGATCCATTGTCACCTTTGCGCTCTGCGATGCGGCATCCGCCGGTGCGCTCGAAACGACACGTGCTCGCGCGTCGGTGGGGTATCGATTCGTAGCTGTTCCGTTGATCCGGGCCGATCCGGGCGACATTTTTTCCGATTCACCGCACCGCGCGGCCTCAATCTTCGAAAAGAATCTTCATCTTCAGGAAGAATCTTCATGGACTTTCTACTGACGTGTCCATGCCGAGTCGCTTGGAATGTCGTCATCACCTGTTTGTGAACGGCGATGTTCCCAGATCTCCGGGCAACGATGGATGCACCGACCGCTGCTGGTGTGATGCGGTTCGAATTCGGCGATAATTTTCATTCGCATGTATTTACATGCACCAAGTGTGTTCGCGGGTGCAGCATGGCAAAAGATTGACAACCAACATCGATGAGCTTCTAATATAACTAATTAACGCGGTGCTAAACCCGCGAAAAATATAGGGATACGTCAAATTGGCGCAGCCCCTATACACCCGGAGTCAAAGCCACGTATAAAGATGGCAAAGGGGGGATGTCCGGTCCGGTCGACGGCGCAAAAATGCGGGTCGATTCGGAGCGGACGATGTCGGGAGGAAAAGTCTGTTGCAGGCGACAGCCACGGTGCAGATCGCTGAAGAGGATCAACTTCGCGCGGACTGGTACGCGCTTCTGGCGCGCGTGCTGTCGGATGCGCCGGACGAGGCCACGCTGAACCTGTTGCGCGGACTGCGCGGCGACGGGTCCGAGTTGGGCCGGGCGGTGCACACGCTGGCGGCGGCGGCCAGGGCGGCGACGCCGGCCACGGCGGAGCGTGAATATTTCGATCTGTTCATCGGTATTGGGCAGGGGGAGCTGCTGCCCTTCGGTTCGTACTATCTGACCGGGTTCCTCAACGAAAAACCGCTGGCGCGTCTGCGCAGCGACATGGCCGCGCTGGGTATCGCCCGGGCCGACGACATGAAGGAGCCCGAGGATCACATTGCCAGCCTGTGCGAAATGATGGCCGGGATGATCACCGGTGCGTTCGGAACGCCGGTCGATCTGCCCCGGCAGCGCGACTTCTTTGAACGTCACATTGCGAGCTGGGCGCCCCGGTTCTTCGAGGATCTGGAGGCAGCCCGCGCGGCCGTTCTGTACATGCCGGTGGGGACCATCGGACGCATTTTCATGACCATTGAAAGCGAGGCCTTCGGCATGGCGGCGTGACGGCATGTCAACGGCAGGGGCAATGACGACATGACGACTCATGACGACAACCGCATGACGACGACAACACGAACACGATGCACGATGCACCATGCATGATGGTGACATGACGACGAGATGCGATGTCGGGGAACGGGCGGACCCGGCGTCTGAAGCGAACCGGACGAACGAGGGAACCCGGACGTAAGCCGTCCACTTGGTTCACCAAGGCAAAAAGGGGTGAGCGCCATGAGCAAGAAGGAAACAGTCC
>RFLL01000429.1 GCA_003693905.1 Alphaproteobacteria bacterium | reverse complement strand
GTCTGTTCGATATCGGCGGTGCGCGACGGACCGGTGATGAAATTGACCGTGCGCGGCAGATGCCCGCGGCCGCAAACCGCACGCACCCGGTCCCAGGCATCCTCGTAGCTGCCCACGATGCGCGCGGCGGGCAGTACGACAATATGCGTATCGGGCAGAAAATTGAGCGTGCTCGGCCCCTGCGGTCCGGAATGGAGCATCAGCGTCCCGGTTTCCGCGATGCCGGCGAAGGCGCCGGTAAGCGAAACTTCGTCGTCGCCCTCGCCGCGGCCGGTCTCGATGCGCAGCATCGGCTGATCACCCCACGGCAAGGCCTCCAGCGCCGGGTCGGGCGCCAGTTTGAGGCGCGAGGGCAGGTTGTGGTCCTTGAGATAGGCGGCGACGGCGGCCGGAACCTCGGCGGCGACGGCGACCCGGGTCACGGTTGCCGCCTGTTCCTCGGCCATCTGCACGAACAGATCGACCTGATCGTCGTGGGGACGCTGGGCGCGCGCCGGGATCGGACCGCGGGGAGGTTTGGCCAGGCGCGCCTCGATGGTGCCGCGGGCCACGGGGTCGTTCGCAACCCGGCGCAGCGAACGGCGGATGCCGCCCAGAATGCGGGCGCGGGCGTCGTTCATCGTTGCCCCCCTTGCGCACGCGCGCGGCCGTGGCGGGCCGCCCACGCGGCTTGGAACGTCTCGCCTTCGGGCGCCGGCATATCGCGGAAGCGGGTCCAGCCGCCGGCCAGGGGCAGGGTCGAGAATCGGCCGCGGCGGCGCCCGAGCCGGCCCAGCGCCTTCATGGCCGCACGCATCGCCCAGCGATAAAGCGTCGGCCGCTTGGCGAAAAAGGCCCACAGGCCAAGACCGGTGCGGGCCGCAAGCGGCGTCAGGTGACGGGCAAATTCCTGCTCGCGCCAGTGGCGCATCAGCCGCGGCAGGGGGATCTCCATCGGACACACCGCTTCGCAGCGGCCGCAGAACGTCGAGGCATTGGGCAGATCGGCGGCATTCTCGAGGCCGATCAGCGCCGGCGTCAGCACCGCCCCGATCGGCCCCGGATAGACCCAGCCGTAGGCGTGCCCGCCGACGGCGTGATAGACCGGGCAGTGGTTCATGCACGCGCCGCAGCGGATGCACCGCAGCGCATCGCGAAAGACGCTGCCCAGCATCGCCGAACGACCGTTGTCGAGCAGGATGACGTGGTATTCCTCGGGCCCGTCCGGATCTTCGGGGCGCTTCGGCCCGGTGGACACGGTCGTGTAGGTGGAAAACTCCTGCCCGGTGGCCGAGCGCGCCAACACCCGCAGGATGATGCTGAGGTCCTCCAGGGTCGGGACGATCTTTTCCAGACTGGCGACGACGATATGGACCCGGGGCAGAATCTGGGTCAGATCGCCGTTGCCTTCGTTGGTCACGATGACCGACGAGCCGGTCTCGGCGACCAGAAAGTTGGCGCCGGTGATGCCGACATCGGCCTTGAGAAAGCGCTCGCGCAGCACGGTGCGCGCCTCGTCGACCAGCTCGCGCGCCTCGCCGAGGGAGCGCCCGGTCGGCAGGTGGGTATGCTTGGCACGGAAATCGGCCTCGATCACATCCTTGGTCAGGTGTACCGCCGGCGCGATGATGTGGCTCGGCGGCTCGTGGCGAAGCTGGATGATGTATTCGCCGAGGTCGGTTTCAACCGGCGTGATTCCGTTGGCCTCCAGGTGCTCGTTAAGGGCGATTTCCTCGGCGATCATCGACTTGCCCTTGGTCACCGTCTTCGCCCCGACGCGGCGGCAGATGTCGAGAACGGCGGCGCGGGCATCGGCGGCGGTGACGCACCAGTGCACCTGCCCGCCGTGGGCCGTGACCCGGGCTTCGTAGTGCTCCAGATAGAGATCGAGATGGGCCAGGGTGTGATCCTTGATCGCCCGCGCCGCATCGCGCAGGGCCTCGAATTCGGGCAGCCGCGCAACCGCCTTGGCCCGCTTGTGGATGAACCCTTCCTTGACGTGGCGCAGCGCGCGTTTGAGCTGCGGGTCCTCGACCGCGGTGCGGGCATTGGCCTTGAAGGCGCGGGCGGTGGAGTGCATCGCGGACCTAGCCTTTCGCGGCGACAGCGTTGTCGGACGTCGGTGCCGGCTCGCCGATGGCCGGACCGTCGGCCATGCCGGCCAGAACCTCGGCCACGTGCCGCGCACGCACCGCCACGCCGGCGCGGTGCAGCTTGCCCGCCATGTTCAGAAGACAGCCGAGGTCGCCGGCCAGCACCGTCTGCGCGCCGCTGGCCTCGATGCAGGTGACCTTTTCGCTGACCATGACGTTGGAAATTTCCGGATATTTGACACAGAACGTGCCGCCGAAGCCGCAGCAGACGTCGGCATCGGGCAGCTCGTTCAGCCTCAGCCCGGCAACGGTGGACAGCAGCGCGCGCGGCTGCGCCCGGATGCCGAGCTCGCGCAGGCCACTGCACGAATCGTGATAGGTGACGGTGCCCTCGAAGCGCGCCGCCACCGCCTGCACGCCGCGCACGTCGGTCAAAAACGAAACCAGCTCCCAGGTCCGCGCCGCCAGCGCGCGGGCCCGCTCGGCCCAGCGCGGATCCTCGCCGAGCAGCGCCGGATAATGCTCGCGCAGCATCGCCGCGCACGAGCCCGACGGCGCCACCACGTAGTCGAAGCCCTCGAAGGCGGCGACCGTCTGACGCGCCAGATCCTGGGCGTCGGCGCGGTCGCCGGAGTTGTAGGCCGGCTGGCCGCAGCAGGTCTGCTGCGAGGGGACCTCGACCCGGCAGCCGGCCTCCTCCAGCAGCTTGACGGCGGCGAAACCCACGCTCGGGCGGAACAGGTCGACCAGGCAGGTGACGAACAGACCGACGCGCGGCGAAGATGAAGAAGCAGGTTCGGCGGATTCGGACATGACAGGTTTACGGCCTTTCCGGGTCTTGGGGACGGGGCGCAGGATGGCGCGTCAGGGGCCGCCTTTGCAAGCCACCAGACTCGACGCCATCGGCGGAGCCATGCAGCCCTCAGCTCGTGGCGGCACGCCGCGCCGCCACCGCCGCCGGCAGCAGCATGTAGAACCGTCCCGCTTGCTTCATGCGTCCGGCCTGTTCCAGGGCCGTCTCTCCGCTGCCCCAGAAAAAGTCGGCGCGCAAAGGCCCCTTGATCGCTGCTCCGGTGTCCTGTGCCACCATCAGGCGCCGCAGCGGGCGATCCGTTCCCGGCCACGTCGTGTCAAGAAAGACCGGCGCCCCGTAGGGGACGAAATGGGGATCGACGGCCAGGCTGCGCCCGGCGGTCAGCGCCACGCCCTGGGCCCCGATCGGACCGTCGCCGTCGATCCAGCGGAAAAAGATGTAGCGCGCATTGCGGCGCATGATCGCCGCCGCCTCGTCCGGATGGCGGCGCAACCAGTCGCGAATGCCCTGCATCGAGGCCTGGTCGCGCGGCACCTTGCCCTCGGCGATCAGTGCGCGGCCGATTGCCGTGAAATCGCGGCCGTTGGAGGCGGCAAAGCCGATCCGCCGCTGGCTGCCGTCGGGCAGGCGTACCTTGCCCGAGCCCTGGACGTGAAGGAAGAACACGTCGACCGGATCGTCCGCCCACAGCATCTCGGCGTTCTGGCCGTCCAGCGCCCCGGCCTCGATGGCGCCGCGCTCGTGATAGGGAACGAGCCGCCCGCCCTCGACCCGCCCGACGATGCGTCGGCCGGACAGATCGGGAGCAAAACGGCCGAGATCGGCAATCACCAGATCGCGCGGCAGGCCGTAGATCGGCCACCGGTAAGGGCCGCCGGGAAACAGGGCCCCATTTATTTCGGCTTCGTAATAACCCGTGACGAGACCGGTTTCGGCATCGGGCGCGCGCATGCGCATCGGTACGAAGTGGGCCTCGATGATCCGGCGCGCCGCGGCCGTATCACCATCCGGTAGCGCCATCAGCGCCGCACACGGGCCGCGCCAGTCCGCGACCGTGCCCACCACATCGACCCCTGGCGCGCCAAAGGCCTGATCGTCCGGGCGCCCCTCCAGACGGGCGCAGGAACGCCGCAGAGCTGGCACCGCGGCCGCCACGTCGTCCTCAGCCCAGCCCGGCAGATCGGTAAAGGCGACGGGACTGAGCGCCAGCGGCGCGGGCGGCGGCGGGGGTTTGCGTTCGCACGCGCTCAGCAGCAGCACCGCCGCGGCGGCCGCCACGAGGACACCGGGCCAGCACCTACGCGCTGGGTGGGCGCGAATCCTAACTCGGGCTTTGTGTGGCAACCAGGGTCCAGTTGGGGTCACGACTGCGCGTGTTGCGCGCGAAGGTCCAGATGTCGGTGATGCGGGTGACCTGGTTGGGGTCGCCCTCGACCACGTTGCCGTCCTTGTCGCGCACGACATTGACCTGCTCCGAGACGAATTTCACCGTGATGAATGCCGTTTTGTTCTGCAATTCGGCATCGACGATCGCGGCTTCGGTGATTCCGACCAGGGTCGTCTCCAGCGTGTGCCCGGCCTTGGCCCGCTCGGCGATCGCGCCGGCGAAGTTTTCGTAGACGTCGTTTGAAAGAAGTGGCCGCAGGGCCTTGGTATCGCCGGCGGCATAGGCGTTCAGCACCATTTCGAAGGCGGCCCGGGCGCCGGCCAGGAAATGGTCCTTGTCGAAGTTCTTGTCGGCCAACTGGATCTGGGTCAGTCCGACCTCGGGACCGTCGCCCAGCGTGGCGGCGCGCGGCGGGCTGTTCGGTGTCGCGACCTCATCGCCGTCGCCATCACCGCTGCGGGCACGATCAGGCAGGGGAATGACCTTGTCCTCGCTGCCGCCGTCCGCTCCGCGGCTGCCGAAAGGT
>RFLL01000428.1 GCA_003693905.1 Alphaproteobacteria bacterium | reverse complement strand
CCCTCAGCGGCTGGCGCCGTCACGCACTGGCCGCCGTGTGCGGGGGCTTGGCGACCGCCGCCTTTGCGCCCCTGCATGCAATTCCGCTACTGATCCCGGCCTTCGTCGGCCTGTTGTGGTTGCTGGACGGGGCTCGCGGCTGGCGCGCGGGCTTTGCGCTCGGCTTCAGTTTCGGTTTCGGGCACATGGCCAGCGGCGTCTACTGGATCGGGGCCGCGTTTCTGGTCGATGCCGAACGCTTCGCCGCCATCATGCCGGTGGCAATCGTCGGGCTGGCCGTCCTGCTGGCGCTGTTTCCCGCCGCGGCGCTGGCGGCCGTGGCCGCCGTCGGCTGGCGCGGGCCGGCGCGGGTGGCGCTGCTGGCGGCTGCCTGGCTCGGTGTCGAGTGGCTGCGCTCGTGGGTTCTGACCGGATTTCCGTGGAACCTGGCCGGCAACGTGTGGAGCTTCTCGCCGGCGATGATCCAGCTCGCCGCGCTTACGGGGGTGTGGGGGCTGTCGGTGGTGACGATTCTGGCCGCCGCCGCCCCGGCCGTCCTCGGCGAGGCGGCGGCGACGCCGGGCGCACGCTGGCGCCGGTGGTGGTTCGTTCTGGCCATGACCGTGGCGCTGCCGGCCGTGGTCTGGGGCGGCGGCCTGCTGCGCTTGGCCGGCGCGCCGGCCATCGGTGGCGACACCGTGCCCGGCGTGCGTCTGCGTCTCGTTCAAGCCAGCATCCCCCAGGCCCTCAAGTGGCAGCCGGACCGGCGGGTTGCCAACGTCCGCCGCCAGGCGGAGCTGACGGTAGGGCCGGGTTACGAGGCCATCACCCATGTCATCTGGCCGGAAACGGCGGTGCCGTTCGTGCTCAACCGCCAGGCGGACGTGCGCCAGGCACTGGCACGAATCGTGCCGCCGGGCGGGCTGCTGATCACGGGTGCCCCGCGTGTCAGCGGCGAAGGGGGGCGGGAACGAATCTGGAACAGCCTTTTTGCCCTCGATTCGCGCGGCGCCATTGTCGGCCGTTACGACAAGTTCCACCTCGTCCCCGGCGGTGAATACGTGCCCCTGCGCGGGGTTCTGGGCCTGGAAAAGCTGGCTCCGGGACGCATGGACTTCACCCCCGGGCCGGGGCCGAAAGCCTTGAATCTGCCCGGCTTGCCGCCGGTCGGCCCGCTGATCTGCTATGAAGCGATCTTCCCCGGGCAGGTGACGGCCCCGGGGGCCCGCCCGGCCTGGCTGCTCAACATCACCAACGATGCCTGGTTCGGCACCAGTGCCGGCCCCTATCAGCATTTCGCCAGCGCCCGCCTGCGCGCGGTCGAGGAAGGGCTGCCGCTGGTGCGGGCCGCCAACACCGGGATCAGCGCCGTCATCGACGGTTACGGGCGGATTGTTGCGCGCCTCGCTCTGGGCCAGGTCGGCGTTGTCGACGCGCCTCTGCCCAGGCCCGTTGCCGGCAAACCATTGTATGCAAACATCGGCAACGGCACCGTCCCGGCGATGCTCCTGATCGTTGGTATCTACACTTTGATATTGCGCCGTTTTGTTCCCTGATATATTGACCTTCGCAGGTTCGTGATAGTGCGATGTATGCACGCGTTAGCGTGTAGTTCATCATGAGCCGGTATGAAGACAAGAAAGAAAAGGCAAGGGACAAAAATGGCACGCGGTGGCGAGGCAATTCATAAGCGCGGTCCGGGCAAACCGAACCCGGTCGACGTTCACGTTGGCTCCCGGGTTCGGCTGCGGCGGACGCTCCTTGGGATGAGTCAGGAAAAACTCGGGGAGGCGATCGGTCTGACGTTCCAGCAGGTCCAGAAGTACGAACGCGGTGCGAACCGGATCGGATCGAGCCGTCTTTACGATCTGTCACGGGTGCTCGACGTTCCGGTCAGCTTCTTCTTCGAGGACATGCCGAATTCCGTGGCTTCGTGTACGCCGGCGCAGCGGCGCGGGATGGCCGAAGAGGTTGGCAGATACGACCACGAACCGGATCCCATGGCCCGGCGCGAGACGCTGGAACTCGTGCGCGCCTATTACCGGATTCGCGATCCCAAGGTGCGCAAACGCCTGTTCGAGATGGCCAAGGCGCTGGGCAATACGGCCGAAGGCGACGATTAGACGGCAGCGCCGGGCGCCCGGACGACCGGGACGCCCCGGACTGATCGACCCGGAGCGGACCGGCTTGGCTTTGATCTGCCGGACGTCCGCCGGTACGCGCACCGTGAGGGAGGCCGGGGTGGATCCCGGAGCCGTCCTCCGGACGGCGCGTCGTCACCGGAACGGGTGTCGGGCAGATCGTTCTTGACGCCCTTCGGACGACGGTTAAAAACATCCCCCGGCGGCCGGGTCGGGGGCGGGTCGCCGTTTTCGCATCTCCTCCGGGCACGGGTTCGCGGCGCGGCGCTGATCGCGTGCGGTCCCGGGCCGCGCCATGATCGGACACCAATTCCGCTGCCATCCGGGAGGGAACCCGTGCGCAAGGGCCGCTATCTGTTCACAAGTGAGTCCGTGGCCGAAGGGCATCCGGACAAAATATGCGATCGCATCTCGGACGCTATCGTTGACACCTACCTGACCCACGATCCGCGCGCCCGCGTCGCGGTGGAAACCCTGGCCACGACCAACCGGGTCGTGCTCGCCGGCGAGGTGCGCGGGCCGGCCGAGATCACCCGCGAGATGATCGAGCGGGTCGCCCGCGAGGTGGTCAGGAAGATTGGTTACGAGCAGCCCGGCTTCCATTGGGAGAAGCTGACCCTCGAAAACTACATTCACGAGCAGTCGCCAGATATCGCACGCGGGGTCGATGCCTCCGGCAACAAGGACGAAGGGGCCGGCGACCAGGGCATCATGTTCGGGT
>RFLL01000427.1 GCA_003693905.1 Alphaproteobacteria bacterium | reverse complement strand
GGCCAGCGGCGTGCGCCTGGAATGGGAAATCCGGCGCATCGGCGTCCCGGCGATGCCGCAGGGATGGGGAAGCGGGTTATGAGCCGGCGTGTCGCAGTCCTGATGGGTGGTCTGTCGGCGGAACGCGAGGTTTCGCTGGTCTCCGGGCGGGCCTGTGCCGCGGCCCTGCGCGAGGCCGGATACGAGGTCCGCGAAATCGAGGTCGGCGGCGATGTCGCGGCGCTGCTGCGTGCCCTGATCGATCCCGTCCCGGACGTCGTGTTCAACGCTCTGCACGGACGCTGGGGCGAGGACGGCTGCGTACAGGGTCTGCTCGAGCTGCTGTGCCTGCCTTATACGCATTCCGGCGTTCTCGCCTCGGCGCTGGCCATGGACAAGCAGATGACCAAGCGCATCGCCGCCGCCGCCGGCGTCGTCTCGCCGGAGGGCCGCGTAGTGCCCGTCGAGGAAGTGCTGGCCGGCGACGTCATGGCGCGGCCCTATGTCGTCAAGCCGGTGCACGAAGGCTCCAGCGTCGGGGTCCATATCGTACGCGAAGGCGACAACACGCCGCCGCTCGATGCCCGGGGATGGCGCTTCGGGACCAAGGTCCTGGTCGAGAAATTCATCCCCGGACGTGAACTGACCGTCGGCGTGATGGGGGCGCGGGCGCTGGCCGTGACCGAGATCCGCCCCCGCGAAGGGTTCTATGATTATCAGTCGAAGTACACCGACGGCCGTGCCGAGCACCTGATCCCGGCACCGGTGCCGGCGCAAGTGGCCGAAGCGGCGATGGCGGCCGCGGTGGCCGCCCACCGGGCGCTTGGCTGCCGCGGCGTGACCCGGTCCGACTTCCGCTACGACGATACCGGCGCCGTCGAAGGCGATCCGGTGCGCGAGCGTCTGTACTTCCTGGAGATCAACACCCAGCCCGGCATGACGCCGCTCAGCCTGGTGCCGGAACAGGCCGCGCATGTCGGCCTGTCGTTCGTCGAGTTGTGTTCGTGGATGGTGGAAAACGCGACATGCGATTCCTCTTCGCTGTGACATCAAAGACATCGAAACACAGGGCGCGGCGCACGCCCCGGCGCCGCCGCGGCACCCGGTACGCCGTCGATCGGCGCCGGCGCGCCATCGTCGCCGCCGGTGCAGGCACGGCCGGCATCGTCGCCACGGCAGCCTGGCTGACCGTCAACGGCTGGTTCGCACAGCAGATCGAAAGCACCGGCCGGGCCGCCCTCGAGGCCACCGCCCGCGCCGGCCTGAAGGTCGAGGACGTGCTTGTCGAAGGGCGCCGCCGGACTGCCCGCAGCGCCATCCTCGAGTCGCTCGGCGTCGCCCGCGATACGCCGATCCTGGCGCTCGACCCCCACGCCGCGCGCCGCCGCCTGGAGGCGCTGCCCTGGGTGCGCCGGGCCACTGTCGAACGGCGCCTGCCCGATACCGTGTTTGTGCGCCTCGTCGAGCGCCGGCCGCTGGCCGTGTGGCAGTACCGGGGCCGTCTCGCGGTGATCGACGAGGACGGCGCCGTCATCCCCGGAGCCCGGGCCGAAGCGTTCGCCGACCTGCCGCTGGTGGTCGGCAAGGACGCCCCGGCCGACGCCCGCGCCCTCATTGCCATGCTCGACAGCGAGCCCGACCTGCGCCGGCGCGTCATCGCCGCCGTGCGCATGCGCGCGCGGCGGTGGGACGTGCAGCTCGAAGGCGGGGTTTCGGTGCGCCTGCCCGAAGACGACCCGGCCCGCGCCTGGACCGAGCTCGCCCGTATCGAGCGCGAGCACGCGATTCTGGCGCGCGATGTCATCACCATCGACCTGCGCCTGCCCGACCGGCTCATCGTGCGCACCGCACCGGGGGCGAAACTGCGCCGGAACGACACCGGCAAGGAGACCTGAGTCGCATCATGATGGACGGACCGCACGCATGATGAAGTTGGGAAAGAGTCTGACCAGGACCGGCAGCGGCATCGTCGCCGCGCTCGACATCGGATGCTCGAAGGTGTGCTGCTTCATCGCCCGCGCCGAACCGGACAAGGCGCCGCGGATCGTCGGCATCGGACAGCAGGCCAGCCGCGGCCTGCGCAACGGCATCGTCGTCAACATGGCGGCGCTGGAAGCCTCGATCCGCAACGCGGTGCACGCCGCCGAACAGATGGCCGGCGAAACCATCGAACGTGTCGTCGTCAACCTGTCGGGAGGACGGCCGGCCTCGCGTCTGATCGGCGTCGAAGTCGAGATCAACGGTCATGAAATCGGCGATGCCGATCTGCGCCGGGCCTTCGACTACGCTGATCAGGCGCGCACGGCCGCCGGCCACGGCAGCAACGGGTCGGGTCAGAACGGGCACGGTTCGAACGAGCACGGCAAGAACGGATATGCCGGGGGCGGCCACGACGAAGCGGGGCGCCAGGTCATCCATGCCATTCCGGTCGGATATCGCATCGACGGCGCCCGCGGCGTGCGCGATCCGCGCGGGCTGTGCGGCGACCATCTGGGCGTGCACATCCATTTCGTCACCGCCGCGACCAGCGCCGTGCGCAACCTGACCACGGCGGTACAACGCTGTCACCTCGACGTCGACGGCTTCGTCGTCTCGCCCTATGCCTCGGGCCTGGCGGCCCTGGTCGACGACGAGCTGGAACTGGGGGTGACCGTGGTCGACATGGGCGGCGGCACCACGACTATCGCCGTGTTCGGCGAAGGCGCGGTTCTGTTCACCGACGTCGTGCCGGTCGGCGGCGATCATGTGACCCGCGACATCGCCCGCGGGCTGTCGACGCCGGTCGCCCACGCCGAGCGCATCAAGACGCTGTACGGCCATGCCATGGCCACCGGCAGCGACGAACGCGAAATGATCGACGTTCCCCAGGTCGGCGAGGACGAGGCGCGCGGCCTGCGCCAGGTTCCGCGCTCGCTGCTGATCGGCATCATTCAGCCGCGCCTGGAAGAGACTCTGGAACTGGTCCGCTCGCACCTGGAAGCGGCCGGCTACGCCAAGCTGGCCGGGCGCCGCGTCGTCCTCACCGGCGGCGCCTGCCAGATTCCGGGGACGATGGAGCTGGCCGGCCTGATCCTTGACAAGCAGGTCCGCATCGGCCGTCCGCTGCACGTCACCGGCCTGGCCGAAGCGACCGCCGGCCCGGCCTATGCAACCTGCGCCGGCCTGCTGCTGCACGCCATCACCGAAGACAGGATCGCACCGCAGCACGCGGCGCCGATCCACATCGCCGATCCGAACGGCCTGATCGGCCGCTTCGGACACTGGCTGCGTGAACATTTTTAGGAGAAAGCCGCACCTTCTTGATCGAGGCGCGCACGAACGGACGTCCCGGCCGCATCGGGACAACGCCCAACCAGCCGTGGCAGCCATGACTGATTGACGGGGGCATTGGAGGAGGTCATGACCTTGAAACTGAGCGTACCGAAAACGGAGACCAATCTGGCACCGCGTATCACGGTGATCGGGGTCGGCGGTGCCGGCGGCAACGCTGTCAACAACATGATTCAGTCCGGCCTGGAAGGTGTGGACTTCGTCATTGCCAACACCGACGCCCAGGCGATGGGACAGTCGCTGTGTCAGCGGGCGATCCAGATCGGGCGCAACATCACCCAGGGGCTGGGTGCCGGGGCACGACCCGATATCGGACGCGCCGCCGCCGAGGAATCGCTCGACGAGATTCTCGCCGAGCTCGACGGCACCAACATGGTGTTCATCACCGCCGGCATGGGCGGCGGCACCGGCACCGGGGCGGCGCCGGTCATCGCCCGGGCCGCGCGCGAAGCCGGCATTCTCACCGTCGGCGTGGTGACCAAGCCGTTCCACTTCGAGGGCGTGCACCGGATGCGCATGGCCGAGACCGGTATCACCGAGATGACGCAGTACGTCGACACCCTGATCGTCATCCCGAACCAGAACCTGTTCCGGGTCGCCAACGAAAAGACAACCTTCGCCGACGCCTTCAGAATGGCCGACGATGTGCTGCGTTCGGGTGTGCGCGGGGTCACCGACCTGATGGTCATGCCCGGCCTCATCAACCTCGACTTCGCCGACATCCGTTCGGTCATGACCGAGATGGGCAAGGCGATGATGGGGACCGGCGAGGCGGAAGGCGACAATCGCGCCCTGGCCGCTGCCGAGGCCGCCATCTCCAACCCGCTGCTCGACGAGGTGTCGATGAAGGGCGCGCGCGGCGTGCTCATCAACATCACCGGCGGCATGGATCTGACGCTGTTCGAGGTCGACGAGGCGGCCAACCGGATTCGCGACGAGGTCGATCCCGACGCCAACATCATCTTCGGCTCGACCTTCGACCAGAGCCTGGAGGGACGGATGCGGGTCTCGGTGGTGGCCACCGGCATCGATGCCAATGCTGCCGAAGCGCCGCGCCCGGCCCCGCTCAGCGTTGTCGCCGGCATCGGCCGCGGCATGCGCGCGACCGGGACCATGGCAGAGCCCCGTCCCACCGCTTCCGAAGCGATGGCACAGCCGACGGTGCGCGGCAACGTCGTCGTCCAGGCTCGCGACGACGAGATCACGATGGCCGAACCGGCCGCGATCGAGACGTTGCAGGCACACGTCGAAGCCGCCGCCGCGGACATCGAAACCGAAACCGAGGCTCGAACCGAGGCTCGAACCGGGGCCGAAACCGAAACCGCCGCGGCCGGGACCGGTGACCTGTTCGAGACCCCGACTCCGGCGGCCAATCGTCTGTTCGCCTATTCACGCGCCGCCGCACGCCGCGAATCGGGGGCGGAGGCCCGCACTAGCGAAACCATGGGCGACAGCCGGACGCAGAGCGACGACGCCTTCATCGCCCCGCCACCGGTGGCACCGGACGTCGACCCATCGGCAACGGCACCGGCGGCACCGCAGGGCGAGCCGGACCCGTTTGCCGCGGCTGCCCTGGCCAACGGTTCCCGCGCCCCACACCATACCGCAGGCCCGCGTCAGAGCCGGGATCAGGCCCGGGACCAGACCCGGAGCCAAAGCGGCTTCGACCGCAAGAAGGCCCAGCGTCTGTTCGCCCGGGTCAGCGAGGTTCTGGGCGGTGGCGGACCGGGCGTGGTCGCGCGCGAGGTCCGGGCCGAGCCCAGGATCGACCATCAGGGCGCAAAATCGCAGCCCGTCTCGCAACCGGCCGCCGCCCCTTCCGGGCAGCCCCGTCTGAGCGGGCTCGATCCGGCCGAACGGGCCCATCCGGCCCCGCAGCCGAGCGAGGACGAGTTCCTCGACATCCCGGCATTCCTGCGCCGTCAGGCCAACTGAGCCCGAGGGCGGCACGCGAGCCTGATGGCCCTGATAACAAAGCGGAAACCAACCCTGGAAAGAAACCGGTAAGAGACCGTAACATACTGTAACAAAGGTTGATTTGAAGACCTCGGAAGAACGCACTAGGTTCTTCCGAGGTCGTTTTCTTTGCGGCCGTTTTCCATGCGGCATTCGCCGTTGGGGGGGCCAACGGTTCACGAGTGTAACTTTTCAGGATCGGGTGCCGACGATCCGGGTCGGCGGTCCTCATGCTCCTGAAGCACATGCGTTCCCCCTTCGGGCCGGCGGTGCCGGAAGCGACCGCATCCGATCGCGAATGCACGGCCCGAACGCATGAAGAGTGCAGACGGGCACCAGAAAAACAGGCCGCCAACGAACGGGCCGCGGAAGAGAAAGACGAAAGACAAAAACGATGTCAGGTCATCGGGGGACTCACAGACGCTTCGTGCCACAGCGCACCCTGAAAAACTCCATTTACTGTTCGGGCATCGGTCTGCATTGCGGCCGCAAGGTCAATCTGACCCTGCACCCGGCCGATCCGGATACCGGCATCGTGTTTCGCCGCAGCGATCTGCGCGGCGGCGCGTGGGAAGTCCCGGCCCGCTGGGACAACGCGGTGGAAACACCGCTGTGCGCCACTCTGGCCGGCCCTGATGGTGAACGCATCACGACCATCGAGCATCTGATGTCGGCCTTGGCCGGGTGCGGAATCGACAACGTGATCGCCGAACTCAACGGCCCCGAGGTTCCGATCATGGACGGCAGCGCCGCGCCGTTCGTGTTCCTGCTGGAATGCGCCGGCGCCGTGAACCAGAATGCACCGCGACGGGTCGTCGAAGTGATCAAGGAAGTTGCCGTCGTGGATGCGGAGCGGACCATCTCCGTTGCCCCGGCGCGGCGGCTTTCGATTACCTTCGAGATCGAATACGACACTCCCCTGATCGCCCGTCAGGAATGGACGGTCGACGTGACGCAAAGCGTCTACAAGCGCGAAATCGCCCGGGCGCGCACGTTCGGTTTCCTGCACGAGGTCGATCAGCTTCGGCGCATGGGACTGGCCCGCGGCGGCTCGTTGGACAACGCTGTGGTCATCAACGGTGAGAGCGTGCTGAACGAAGGCGGCCTGCGCTACCATAACGAGTTCGTTCGTCACAAGGTCCTCGATCTCGTTGGTGATCTCTATCTGGCAGGCGGCCCGCTGCTGGCCGCGGTGCGCGGGATCCGGACCGGACACGCCCTGACGCTGCGTCTTCTGCGCGCTCTTTTTGCCGATCCCGAGGCCTGGAT
>RFLL01000426.1 GCA_003693905.1 Alphaproteobacteria bacterium | reverse complement strand
GGTCGCCCACCTCGGGCAGGCAATCTACCCGGAGCTGGCCAAGTTGTCCTCGCAGGACGACGCCCGGGCCATGCGCAAGCTCGCCCTGCGCGCCGCGGTGGTGGCGGGCAGCACCGGGCTGGCCGCCTTCGCCATCCTTGCCGCCACGGGACCGTGGCTGATCCGCTGGAGCGTGGGGGCGGCCTATGCCCAGGCCTACGGCCTTCTCGTGCTGCTTGCGCTCGCCGCGGCCATCGGGGTGTTCGCCTTTCCCGTCGGGCCGATCATGTATGCGCTCGGCCGCCCGCATGTTCTGTTGCGGGTGACCGTCGTCATGAGCCTCGTCTACCTCGGGCTTCTGGTCCCGTTGCTGTGGCAGTGGGGCCTGATCGGCGCCGGCATGGCGGCGGTGATCAATGCCGGGATCGCGCTGGGCGTGCTGGCCGTCCTGCTGAAGCGCAGCCTGCGTCGCGCGGGATCGTCTCGCCTCAGCGCAGCACCGTGAATTTCAGGTTGCCCCAAAGGTCATGGACGGCATGGCGCATCAACCTCCACCGCGCCTTGCGCACGGCACGGCGGGCGTCTTCACCGTAGCAGCAGATGATCGAGTCCCGATTGGCCAGAAATCCGCGGTTCGGAAATTCGTCGAAGTCGCGGTAGCGCCACTGCGAACGGTGCGCCTCCAGTTCGTTTTCGAACACGTCTTCCTGATCGCCGATGTCCTTGGGCGTCGAGACGATGGTATTGGCTGAAAGTTCAACGCAGCGGCGCAGGATCGCCAAGCCGTCGGCACGTTCGAAATGTTCCAGAATGTCGATCAGAAGGACCAGATCGTAGCGCGCATCCAGTTGCGGCAGAATGTCGCACGCATTGCCGACGAGAACGCGATCGTAGACGAAATCGTGCACCGGGGTCAGGTATCGGGAGAATCCCTCGATCGCATCGATGGTGCGCGTCCACGCACCGTAAGCGTGTTCACCCCCCCACACATCGAGGTATTCGCGGGCGAGAAAGCCGAACTTTCCAAACCCGCACCCGACATCGAGAATCCGTTGCGGATCAAGCCGCCGGATCAGTTCGACGATCTCGTTTACCTGCCGGGGATGGCTGGTCGGCATGGCGTATTACTTTCCGTTATCCAAGGAAATCTGCGCCTTCGGCGCATCAGGCGATGAGGCCCCCGATGCCGGGCCGAGCAACAGGGCCAGATACTCGTCGACGACACGCTCAACCGAAAAATCGGCCGCGCGCCGGCGCAGAATATCCGGCGACGGCGGGACCTCCAAGGTCCTGAGCAGCGCCTCAGCAAGGGCCGACGCATCACCGACCGGTGTCAGCGCACCGTAACGTCCGCGATCAAGAATTTCCCCCGGGCCGTAGGGGCTGTCCGTGCTGACGACCGGGCACCCGCACGCCATCGCTTCGACCAGCACGTTGCCGAACCCTTCAGCCGGCGACGACAGCACGAACACGGCGGCGCGCGCCATGTAGGCGAACGGATTGTCGACCCATCCCGGAAACGCGATATCGTCGATGAAATCGGGCGCCGCCAGGCGGGCCTGATGCTCGATCCGCCCCCGGTCGCGCCCGTCACCAAGCACCAGCAGACGTACCGGACGCACGGCGCGCACATGGGCAAAAGCCCGAAGCAGGGTTGCGTAATCCTTCTGCCGCTGCGAAAGGCGCCCGGCGGTCAGGATGACCGGCGGCTGATCCGGCCCGAACCAGGGATGGTCGAGCGGTTCCGCCGCCAGCCGGTCGATTTCGGGACCACTGACCGGATTGGGAATGGTCGCGATGCGCCCGCGCGGCAACCCGGCGCAGCGCGCCAGATCATCTGCCAGTCCGTGCGAAACGGCGATGATCCCGTCGGCCTCGCCATAAGCCCGGTGGACGAGTGCCGGATAGGCGCGCCGGGCGCGGTGGCGGGCAGAAGCGATCTGGGCCGAGAAGTTGCCGTGTTCGGTCACGAACACCCGCGCTTTCGAGCGCACCAGCCGCCTGGCCCACAGAGCGATCAGATTGACCGGCGTATTGCCCGCCAGAACGATATCGGGCCGTGCCGCCTTCAGGTATCGGGCCAGCGCCGGCAGATGGCGGATTTCCCACGGCGGTTTGATCGCCCGCAGAATCGGCCCCATGGCCCCCAGGGCACCCGGATCGGCAGCCACCATCGCTCCGTGAGCAAGCGGCCGCGGTGCGGCTCGCAAAGGCACGACACGCACACCGGCCGGCACTTCCCCCGCCGTGCGGCCATCAGGGCGGCATGCCAGCACATCGACACGGTGGCCGCAGGCGGCAAATGCCCGGGCCAGGGTAAGCACGACGCGCTCGATTCCACCGCCGGCCAGCGTGTGAACGAGAAGGGCCAGATGACGCCCGGCAGGAGGAGAGGAAGGAATGCTCATGGGGGCAAAGGCCGTCTCGCGTCGATCGTGCCCGGCTTCGAACGCCGCTTCATCCGCGGCGCAGGCGACGCCACAGGTGCGGGATCGCCTGCAACGGCCCGGCCGGGTGTACGCGCGCACGGCGCAGCTCGGCCTCCACCGCGTCGATATGGCGCAGTACCGGGGCCAAGGCGATCACCTCGCGCTCGATCCGTGCCCAGTCGCGCCACAGCCCGGCATCATCGGGCGCAAGCTCGTCCGTGGCCAGCCGGTAAAGCCAGCCGTAGGCATCGCGCACCAGCGGATGCACGCCCGGCGTCCGTGCCAGATCGTCGATGGTGAAGCGGCTGTGACGCATGCCGGGGCGCAGGAACCGCGTCGCGTAATGTTCGATTCCGGCCTCCGTCTCGGCGTTCACGGGCAGCTCCAGTCGTGCCGCCACACGGCGCAACTGTTGCCGTGGATCGGCCATGACCAGATCGTAATCGACGACCACGAACGGCCGCGCGCGCACCATCGCCATGTACGGCACCACGTTGACCAGCCATTCGAGGTCGCTTTTCTCCCGGGTACCGCGGCGCGGGTCGAGCTTGCCGCGCGAACGCGCGACGCTGAGCGGATTGCGCAGGGCGACGACATAGCGCACGTCAAGATCGAGGGCGCGGTAGACCGCTTCCCAGAACGGCAGCATGCGCAGCGTCCGGCCGTACTTGTAGCCCCACAGCGCACGATCGGCGAAGCGACGACGGATGAGTGCCACCGCCTCGGCCTGCAAGGCGCGCACCGCCGGGGCGTCCCACTGTGCCGCATCGATCAACGCCACGCTGTCGCCGCGGATGCCGAGACGGCGCTTCAGCCGCCGGTTGAGGCGCAGCAGATCCTGGTCCTCGAAGAACCCGGTCGGGTTCTTGCCGCGGCCGGGGCGCAACCGCTCGCCAAGATCGACCCCTAGGGCCTGAAGGCCGCGGGTGATGGCGCTGGTGCCGCTGCGTCCGGCGCCAAGCACCACGACCGCGCGCCAAGGGGCGGGCGTGTCGGCGGGCGGATGCGATGCAGCCGCCTGCACCCCGTTCCTTGTCCTGTTCGTTGCCCCGTTCATCGCCTCGTTCATCGCATCGTCCCCTGGCCGAGCGCATCTTCGGCGATGTCGTCCGCACGCGGCAATGCCACGGTGTCCAACCGCGCCGCCGCGAACGGACGCGGCAGGCGCAGGGCGACGTCCTTGACCAGACCGCCAGCGGCCCCGACGCGCAGCGGTGATGCGAAAAACCGCCGCCAGACCCGCCCTCCGAGCCGGGCCGAAGCGTGCCAGCAGGCCTTGAGCCAGAACAGGCCCAGCACGTGCGCAAAGGCCGGCTCGGGAAACGCCCGGCATTCGCCGTTGCACGCCTGCAATTTCAACAGCCACGCTTCGGCCCAGTCGACATAAGCGCGATCGGGGATGAACCTTTCCCGGTGCATGCGCCGCAGCAGACCGTGGCGCCTCAGGTCCTCGTCGCTGAACCCGATCCCGAGCGATTCCAGATGCCGGGCGAGGACCTCGGCGCGCACGGCTTCGACCCGTGCGGCACGTTCGCGCGTGGTCTGTGCGCCGTGGCGGCGCGCCCGCACCAGCACGCGCGGCAGATTGGCAAGTTTGCAATCGGCGGCGATGCGCGTCCACAGGTCGAAATCCTCGCCGATCTCGAAGCGTTCGTCATGAGGATAGCGCCTGAGCACACGGGTGCGCGCCATGGCGGTGGTGTTCTGAATCCCGGGTCGAAACAGGCGCTGTGCGGCAATGTCATCAGGAGCCACCGGCCGCCGCCGGACCCGACCCAGGGGCCGGCCGCGGGCGTCCATGCGGTCCATCCACCCTCCGACGGCGGCAACGTCGGGGTGCGCATCGAGGAACGCCACCTGCCGCGCCAGGCGATCCGGATAGGCCACGTCATCGCTGTCGAGAAAGGCGACGTAGCGCCCCCGCGCCGCGGCGACGCCGGTGTTGCGTGCGGCGGCGACGCCGCGATTGTGCTGGTGCCGCACGAGACGCACGCGCGGATCGCGGTATCTGCGGACCACCGCCACGCTGTCGTCGCGCGAGCCGTCGTCGACGACCACGACCTCGAAATCGGCGAAGGTCTGCGCCAGGATGCTGTCGATGGCGGCGGCCAGATAGTGCCGGCGATCGTAGACGGGGATGACCACGCTGAGCGTGGGCGAATCAGACGTCGCCATGACGGCCCTCGCGGTCTCGTTCGCCCGGCACACGCATCGGATGCTCAATATCCCCTGGGCAGCAGACCCAGCTTGCGGCGGATCCAGGTGACCGGCGAGCGACGATTGATGACCACGATGAACACCTTGCGCAGCTTGCCCTCGGGACAGACGATTTCCCTGACGCCGTGCCAGGAGCGGTCGGTGCGGGCAAACAACAGGCTGCGGTTGCCGAGGGCCTGGGCCGGGATGACGCGCTCGAAATCCTCGAAGCGCGGCGCCGAGCGGGGATCGAACCGCCCGCCGTCGTCGAGAACCAGCGTCTCGCCACCCCAGGCCGGATCCCAGTCGTCCTCGGTGTTGAAATAGAAGATGTGCGAGCCGAGCTTGCGTTTCGAGTCGCAGTGCGGGGACACCGAACACCCCTTCGGTGTGTAGTGCCAGTGCAGGTTGAGATCGAAGGCGCGCGTACCCAGCATCCGGGCTAGAAAGTCGCGGTACGCGCCACCGCGCAGCTCGGCGGCGAATTCCTTCCACGGATCGGCAATCGGCAGATCGTCGTCGTATTCGAGGGTATACCGGTCGTGGCTCTGCTGGCCGTGCAGCCGCCTGGCCCCGAACACCGGCTTGAGCAGCGAGACGTCCGGCAACGTCTCGACCAGGCGCCGGTAGGCGTCTTCATGCAGAAGCCCGGCCGGATTGAGCCACGGGAACGGCTTCTGATCCCGGAACGACGCCGGATCGATGGTGGCCAGGCGATCCAGATCCAGATAGCCCATGGTCCTTGCTGTCCTTCGTCAGGGGATGGGACGGCGGGGAAGGCACCGGCGCATCTCAGGCGTCGCCCAGACCGAGCAGCGCCCGTACCTGCCCGGCCACGGCTTCGGCTTCGTGCAGCGGCGGCGGGCTCCAGAGTTCCAGCGGCCCGCCGAACGGTCGCGCGATTCCCAGCGCCATCAGCTTTTCGTGCAGCAGCCGCACGTCGCGGCGCGGCTGTACGATACCGCGTGCGATCAGGCGGGCGCAAAGGTGATCGAGGCCGCGCTGCGGGCGCACCGTACCGCGCCGGTTCAGCCGCCGGGCGTGGGCGCGGGCGGCCACCCAGTCTTCGATCCGGCCCCATAGGCCGGGGCCGCGCTCGGCCACGGGGTAGATGTAGACCGGCTTGCCGGTGGCCGCCGCCTCGGACAGCATCGATTCGCTTTCACCGGTGACGACCAGAACGTCGGCCAGGGCCAGGTAGCCGAGATACGGATTTTCCTCCTGCATCGCCTCCCAGGGAACGATCCGGCCGAGCGCGCCCAACCCTTCGGCC
>RFLL01000425.1 GCA_003693905.1 Alphaproteobacteria bacterium | reverse complement strand
GTTCGGAACCGTTGCCGGCGGCTGGCTGATGGCCCGCGCCGCCCGGGTCGCCAGCCGTCGCCTTGCCGAGGAGGGCGCGCGCACCGATCTGCCGCGCGAGTTTCTGGACGCCAAGCGGGCCAGCGCGCGTTTCTACGGCGAAGCGATTCTGCCGCGCGCGCAGGCCGAACATGCCGCCGTTCTCGGCAGCGCCGATGCGACTCTGGCCATCGAGGAAGCATGGCTGTGATCCCGGCCGGCACGGGCCGAATCCTGAATACGCGGGGGCATCCGCGCAAATAAAATCGGGGCCGGCACGATACTCATCCGACCCCGTTCCAGTTACGCGGAGGCGTCGGGCAAAGCCCGTCGAACCACGGCCGATTCAGCCGTGGGTGATCTCGATCTTCTTCTTGCGGCTCTGGGCCTCCGGCCGCTTGGGCAGCAGTACGGTCAGCACGCCTTTGTCGAAACGCGCCGTGATGGCATCCGGATCGACGGTCTCGGGAACCCGGATCGAGCGCGAGAACGCGCCGTAGCGCCGTTCTTTCAGATAGTAGTCACGCTCCTTGGTTTCCGATTCCGCCTTTTTTTCACCCTTGATGGTCAGCACGCCGTCGGCCAGCGTGACCTCGATGTCCTTCTCGTCCATGCCGGGCAACTCGGCGCTGACCTCGATCGCCTCGTCGGTTTCGGCGACGTCGAAGCGCACATCAAGAGCACCGGTGCCGCTGAACGTGCTCTGGAACGGCTCCCACGAGAACAGATCACGCGACAGCGACGGCCACCGGACATCGCTCAGGAAATCGTCGAACAGGCGATCCATCTGTTCGCGCAGAGCAAGGAGCGGGTGCACCGGCCCACGCGACGGTGCGGGAGTCGTCGTACCCGGGCTCTGCGCCTTCGAGACTTCGACATTCCGTTCCATGGCTTCCCTCCTTCCTTGCAAGTACGCCCAGCGTCTGCTGCCGGAAGGTTCGATCCGGCTTTTTCACATTCCATATCTAGGGCGCATTCGCCATGATTCAAATCAAGAGGCGCATGACCCGGGCTGGAATCGGTGCCGTCGCTGCGCTTGATCTTTGCCGGCGCCCGAACCACCATGGCACCGGCATGCACGCGGGCTCGGGGGATGAGCGGGACGCGATGAAACGAGGCAGAGCATGAGCGAGCGCCACGCGATTCTGGCTATCGACCAGGGCACAACCAGCACCCGGGCCATGGTTTTCGATAGCGCCGGCCGGCCCCTCGGTCAGGCACAACGGGAATTTCCCCAGCATTTTCCGCATCCCGGCTGGGTCGAGCACGACCCCGAGGACATCTGGCGCGATACCGTCGCCGTGGTGAAGGACGCGATCGCCGCGGCAGCGCGCGAGCCGCGCGACATCGCCGCCATTGGCATCACCAATCAGCGCGAAACGGCGGTGCTGTGGGATCGCAGGACCGGCGTGCCGGTGCACCGGGCGATCGTGTGGCAGGATCGCCGCACCGCAGAGATGTGCGCCCGCCTGCGTGCCGACGGTCACGAAGCGCAGATCCAGGCCCGCACCGGCCTTCTGATCGACCCCTACTTCTCGGCCACCAAGGTGGCCTGGATGCTCGACAACGTGGACGGCGCCCGCGACCGGGCCCGGCGCGGCGAGCTGGCGTTCGGGACCATCGATTCGTTTCTACTGTGGCGTCTGACCGGCGGGCGCGTGCACGCCACCGACGCCACCAACGCCGCGCGCACCATGCTTTACGCCATCGACCGCCAGACGTGGGATGACGATCTGCTGGCCTTGTTCGACATCCCGGCCGCGATCCTGCCCGAAGTGCGCGACTGCGATGCCGAGTTCGGCGTCTGCGACAGCGGGATATTCGGCGCCGCCATCCCCGTCGCCGGCATCGCCGGTGACCAGCAGGCGGCCACGATCGGCCAGGCCTGCTTCCGCGAAGGGATGACCAAGTCGACCTACGGTACCGGCTGCTTCGCTCTGATGAACACGGGCTCACGCATGCTGGCCTCGAAGCACCGGCTGCTGACGACGATCGCCTATCGCATCAACGGGACCACGACCTATGCCCTCGAAGGCAGCATTTTCATTGCCGGGGCCGCGATCCAGTGGCTGCGTGACGGGCTGGGGATCATCGCTTCCGCCGCCGAGACCGAAGCTCTGGCCCGCAGCGCAGACCCGGCGCAGCGCATCTATCTGGTGCCCGCGTTTACCGGCCTTGGCGCGCCCTATTGGGATGCCGAGGCGCGCGGCGCCATTGTCGGCCTCACGCGCGCCGCCGGACGGGCGGAGATCGTTCGCGCTGCGCTGGAGGCCGTGTGCTTCCAGACCCGCGATCTTCTGGAAGCGATGGCCGGCGACGGGGCCGAGCGCCTCGATACGTTGCGGGTCGACGGCGGCATGGTCGCCAACGACTGGCTGCTGCAACGCCTGGCCGACATTCTGGGCGTTGCGGTCGAGCGCCCGCAGGTGGTCGAAACCACGGCGCTGGGTGCCGCCTGCCTGGCCGGCCTGCGCAAGGGGGTCTTCGACGGTCTCGATGGCGTGGCACGCATCTGGCGCTCCTCCGGCCGCTTTGAACCGAAGATGCCGGCTGCCGAGCGCGATGCACTTTACGCCGGCTGGCAGGATGCCGTGCGGCGGGTGCGCAGCACCGCCTGAACGACAGCGCCCTTTTTTCCGCCCCCGGATCGCCCCCTTTCCCCTTTTTCCATCGGGATCACCGCCATGACGACACGCCCGGACTCGTCCCTGCACGGCATCCGTTCGGTTCTGTTCATCACCGCCGACCAGTGGAGCGGGGCTTTGCTGTCGGCCCTCGGCCATCCGTGCGCGCGCACGCCGCACCTTGACGCCCTGGCCGCCGACGGCGTGCTGTTTCGCAATCACTTCACACAATGCAGCCCGTGCGGTCCGTCGCGCACCAGTCTGCTGACCGGGCTCTACCTGATGAACCACCGCTCGGCGCGCAACGGGACCCCGCTCGATGCGCGCCATACCAACCTAGCGCTCGAGGTGCGCAAGGCAGGCTACGACCCGGTGCTGTTCGGATACACCGACACCAGCCCCGATCCGCGCGGGCGCCACCCGCGCGACCCCCATCTGCGCCGCTATGAAGGGGTGCTGCCGGGGATGACGGTCGGAACCCTGATGACCGAGGAATTCCGCCCCTGGCGCGCCGCCCTCAAGGCCAAGGGCTACGACGTGCCGCCGCGCCCCATCGACATCTATCGCCCGGTCGCGGAGAGCCTGGCACCCGACGGCAGCCGCCGGCCGCGACCGATCTATACCGCCGAAGACAGCGATACCGCCTTCATCGCCGACAAGACCCTGGAGCATCTGGCGCTCCACGAGCACCAGCCGTGGTTCGTCCACACGGTGTTTCTGCGCCCGCACCCCCCGCTCATCGCGCCGGAACCGTACAACACCCTGATCACGCGCGGCGAGGTACCACCGCCGCGGCGTCTGGCGACACCGGCGGCAGAGGCGGCGCAGCACCCCTATCTGGCCCACCTGCTCGAACGCCAGCGCCGGGTCGGCTATTACATGGGCCACGAGATCGACATCCAAGCCCTCAGCGCGGACGAGAACGAATACGCCGATCTGGCGGCGGTCTACTACGGCCTCATCGCCGAGGTCGACGCCCACGTCGGGCGCCTCATCGCGCATCTGAAAAGGACCGGCGAATACGACCACACCCTGATCATCTTCACCACCGATCACGGTGAAATGCTGGGCGATCACTGGCTGTTCGGCAAAGAGGGCTATTTCGACCGCGCCTATCACATCCCGCTCATCATCCGCGACCCGCGGCCGCAGGCCGGAGCCACGCGCGGCCGGATCATCGACGCCTTCACCGAGGCCGTCGACATCATGCCGACGATTCTGGACTGGCTGGATGTCGAGGTGCCGGTGCAGATCGACGGCCAGTCACTGCTGCCCTTCCTCGAAGACCGTCCGCCGACCAACTGGCGGCGCGAAGTACACTGGGAATTCGACTTCCGCGATATCGTCGGGCAGGTGCCCGAACAGGCTCTCGGCCTGACCAGCGACCAGTGCACGCTGTGCGTGATTCGCGACCAACGGTACAAGTACGTCCACTTCACGGCCCTGCCGCCGCTGTTCTTCGATCTCGCCGAGGACCCCGACGAGACGGTCGATCGGGCTGGCGACCCGGCCTGTCGCGAACTGGTTCTCGCATACGCGCAAAAAATGCTGAGCTGGCGCATGGCCCACGACGAACGCACGTTGACCAACGTATTCCTGGGCGAGAACGGCGTGACGGAACGGCGCGGCCCCCGCTATTGAACATACAGGAATAAAGACCTGCGAAAGGAAGCAGGGCGCAGAACACGCAATCGGGTGTCGTCAATTCCGTCACCGCCCCCGTCAATAAACCGTTAACCCCATGGACGGAAAATAAGGACGCTCTAATGTCCAATACCAATCAACCCGACCGGGGGGCCTTGTCATGTCCGCGTCAAAAGCGATCGAACCGGATTCGAACCCGGCGGAGCGCCGCAAGGCGCGTCGCCTGACACCCGACGACAAGGTGGCTCTGACCGCGACATCGGGCGGACATACCTATGCATGCACGATCGAGGATATTTCGCTCGACGGGCTTCGCCTGCGGTTTCACGGCGCGCTGCCGCCCGGCAATCTGATCGCTCTCGATCATCCCATCGCGGGCCCGATCTGCGGCCGCTGCGTGTGGCGCGATGGCAACGTCATGGGCGTCGAATTGCAGATCCCGAGCACCGATCTGGAGCGGGTGCTCAAATGCATCTGCCTGCTGCTGTAACCTGAGCCCGGCGCGGGCCTCTATCCAAGCTCTCTTCGAGCGACTACCATGGCCCGCCCGTCCGGCGGGCGGCAGCTCCCTTGCGAAAAGAAGCGAAAACATGTCCGAAGAGTCCTATCCCGTTCGCCTGCGTGGCCCCGACATCGCACCGTACCGGGCCGGCAATACCGGAATCGACCACGTCATCAGCTTCGAGGCGACCCGGCCCGGCCCACACGTGATGGTCAGCGCCCTGGTCCACGGCAACGAAGTGTGCGGGGCGGTGGCGCTCGACTTCCTGCTGCGCGCCGAGGTTCGGCCCCGTCAGGGACGGCTGACGCTGGCC
>RFLL01000424.1 GCA_003693905.1 Alphaproteobacteria bacterium | reverse complement strand
CCATCGAGTTCGGGCACCATCGAGTTCGGGCACCATCGGGGCAACGGGCGCTGTCAGGGAAAAAACGGAAGCTCCCAGCCCCCGATCGATTCCCGGCTTCCGGCCAAATCGAAGCAGACAGTCCCGTCGCTCGCGCAGGAGCGGCAAGACCGGGGTGTATGAAAAAAAAGTGCAGGAAAAAGATGCGGGCAAACCCGGCATTGGCCCCGATGCATCACGGAAAACCGGGCCGCGCGAAAAAAAGAGCAGGAAAAGGACGGGCTACCTGATGAGAGACAGACCACCTAGACAAACGGGCGGACCCGAGGAAGGCAGGCCATCTTGAGATGGGAGCCGCCGTGGAAGATGGCGTTTCATTAAAAAGAGGGCCCAAAAAGGGGAAGGCGCCAGGTGCGCGGACGCGGGGCCCTTTGCACGACGTTCCGAAGAACGTCCCCTGACGCCTTCCGGACCGGTCCGCCCTTTCAAGCCCTTGCCGGAGATACGATCGGCGTGCCCGAAGGCGCATCGATCGATCTTCGACCGGGACGGGGCTATCCAGCGCACCGGGCAATCAAATCCGAAGACTCTCTCACCCGGGTCTTGGACCGCCCACAAGGGCTTTCCGGTCCCGCCATGGCGATCCGAAGACCGTCATGACGCGATTCATGATCGCCATCCGAGCGTCGGGGAGCAACGGGAAAATATGAATGGTCTTAAAATTCTTGTGGATGATTCGTTGTGATTCGCACAAACGGTCCACATGTTGTCCACATGGCGTCCGGGCCGCGTCCCGCTGCCGACAGGCGCAAAATCAGGAAGCCACACGACCGCCGGTGCGTTGCCGCCCGGCGCGTCATGCGGTTTAATCGCTGCGCTCACAATCCGCCCGCTCGGGCATCCCTCCATCCCGTAGCCCTGTGTGAGGCCTCATCCCGTGACTTCCAATCCGCACGCGCAGAAAACCTACCCCGTGTCATGGGACCAACTGCACCGCGATTCAAAGGCGCTGGCCTGGCGCCTGGTCGAGGCCGAACGGCCGTGGCGCGGGATCGTCGCCATTGCCCGCGGTGGTCTGGTGCCCGCGGCCATCGTCGCGCGGGAGCTGGAAATCCGCCTGATCGACACCTTTTGCGTCGCCAGCTACGACGACCGACGCCAGGGCGAGGCCCGCATCCTGAAAGCGGCGACGGCCGCCCTCGTCGCCGCCCATCCCGGGGCCTCCGACGAACAGGCGGGCGCGGGATGGCTGATCGTCGACGACCTGGTCGATACCGGGCAGACGGCACGGATCGTACGCGAGCACCTTCCCGGCGCCCATTTCGCCACCGTCTATGCCAAACCGGCTGGGCGCCCCCTGGTCGACACCTATGTCACCGAAGTCAGTCAGGACACCTGGATCCTGTTTCCTTGGGATACGGAACTGCAATCGGTGCCGCCGATCGTACGCGGCGTGCAGCAACCATAGATCGTCAGACTTTCGCGCCTCCACACCCCTTGTTATATTTGGAATATCTAATATGCCATCCCGCATGACGGGGCGTCGCGCGGTCGAATTGCGGACGCGGAAAATCGGATGGGCTCCTGTCAACCCGGAGGGCGTGAACATGCGCATCATCTCTGCGATTGCAGGAACGGGGCCGGCTCTGGTCGCCGTTCTGACTATTGCCCCGCCTCTTGCAACGACGTCGACGGCGTATGCCGCTCAGGCCCCCGATCCGGCGCCTTATGTGGCCAAGGCGCGGGCGGCCGCCAAGGCCCTCGCCACGGCGCTCAAGGCCCGCCTGGAACAGGCCATCAGCGAAGGCGGAGCGGAAAACGCGATTCGCATCTGCAACATCGAGGCGCCGGAAATCGCGGATGCGATCAGTGCCGATACCGGCCTGTCGGTCGGGCGGACAGCGCTCAAATGGCGCAACCCGGCCAATCGGCCCAATGACTGGGAACGCGCCGTTCTGAAACGGTTTGAGCGCGAGAAGGCCGCCGGCGCCGATCTGAAGAAACTGGAACATTTTGCTTTTCTCACCGAAGACGGCAAACCTGTCTTCCGCTACATGAAAGCGATCCCGACCGCCGAGGTGTGCCTGGCCTGTCATGGCTCCGATCTTGCGCCGGAGCTGGTGGAGAAGCTGGACAAGCTCTATCCGCAGGACCGTGCCCGGGGCTTCAAGGTCGGCGATCTGCGCGGCGCCTTCACGATCACGGCTCCGGTTCCCGCGACACCGTAGAGCGACAGGGCGAGAGCGCCGCGGCGGCGGCTACACCACCGGTACGTTGTCGATCAGACGCGTGACCCCTAACGAGGCGGCGGCGAACAGACGCGCCGGTGGGCGCGCGCGCTCCAGGGGGGCCAGCGTTTCCCCGTCACGCAATTCAACATAATCGACGTCGCTGAACCCGGCCGCCCGCAGCGCCTCGCACGCGCGCGCCAATTCCGGCGCCGCCGCCCGCCCCGCGGCCAGGCGCGCGGCCGTCTCGTGCAACTGCCGATAGAGCAGCGGCGCGATCGCCCGCTGATCGGGCGTAAGATTCTGGTTGCGCGACGACAGCGCCAGCCCGTCCGGTTCGCGCACGGTGGCCACACCGGCGATG
>RFLL01000423.1 GCA_003693905.1 Alphaproteobacteria bacterium | reverse complement strand
TTTCTTTGAGCATGAAGTCTGGAACGCCACGGTTCCCATGGCCACCAGCGTCTCGGCCAAGTGCACGCACCCTTCGACGCCGCCCAGGCGCGCCCGCACCGCGCGGCGCCACCCGGCGCCCATGCGCACCCCGATCATGCGTTTGAAATTGGGGGCCACTGCGGGGCACAGGGCGTAGGGGCCGGCATCCGTCACCGCCTCTATGTCGCGCACGATCAGGTCTTCGTCGAGGGTCACACGCAGCCACATGTCGTGCAGCGGCTCGCCGGGCCCGATTTCACCGCGATGCTCGTTGGGAAAGGCGTAGGTTTTGGTGTCGCTCAGATGGGCCTCGATATCGAACAGACCGTCGTCGCGACGGTATCCGCGCAGGTCGATGGTGCGCGTATGCAAATGTTCGCGTGCATGGGGCGGGGACAACGGCATGGGGGCTCCTCTGCCTTTTATTCTTCTTTCTTCCGTTTTCTTCCGCGGTGTCGCGTCGCGGGCCGGATCGGCAGCGACTATAGACAATCGCAAGTGGTGGTCAATGCGGGCTCCGGCGTGCTGACGCGGGCGCCCGGGCCGCCCCGGATTCAGGGGACGCCGCGGCATCCGCCATCTCCGGTTCCACCTGGGTCTCGTCTTCGTCCAGCGGCGTGATTTTCACCGATGTGATCTGATTGCGCTGGCGGCCCAGAATCTCGAACCGGAAGCCGTGGAAGACGAACGTCTGCCCCACCTCGGGGATGCGGCGGGCCTCGTGCAGGATGAGCCCGGCAATGGTCGAAGCCTCCTCGTCCGGCAGGCGCCATTCGAATTGGCGGTTGAGGTCGCGTATCGTCACACTGCCGTCGACGACGACGGACCCGTCCTTTTGTATTTTCACCCCGCCAATGGCAACGTCGTGCTCATCGGCGATTTCGCCGACGATTTCCTCCAGGATGTCTTCCAGGGTGACGATGCCCAGAACCTCGCCGTATTCGTCGACCACGATGGCGAAATGTTCATGGCGGGCGCGGAAGGCCTGAAGCTGGGACAGAAGGTCGGTCGATTCGGGAATGAACCAGGGCGGGTTGGCGACCGCCATGACGTCGAGCTTGTCGAGGTCGTCGAGGTCGTGCACGGCACGCAGCAGCGCCTTGACGTGCAGGACGCCGACGATGTTGTCGGGCTCCCCCTTCCACAGGGGCAGGCGGGTGTGCGGGCTGTTCAGCACTTCTTCCACGATCCTGGACGGCGGCAGATCGGCGTTGATCGACACCACCTTTTTGCGGTGGGTGATAATTTCCCCGACTTCGACGTCGGCAAGATCGAGAATCGAGCGCAGCATCGCCCGTTCATGGCGCACTTCCTCGTCGTCGCCGGCGTGCAACTCGATGACACCGCGCAGTTCCTCCTCCGAACGCTCGCGGCTCAGCGTCGCCGACATCTCGATTCCGAACAGATGCAGGGTGGCGCGGACGATGACGTGAATGGCGTGGGTGACGGGAAACAGGATCCGCACCACGATGCGCATGACCGGGGCCACCGCCAACGCCATGCGATCGGCATTGTGGAGGGCATAGGTCTTGGGCATGACCTCGGCGAAGATCAGAACCAGAAGCGTCATGATGACGGTGGCATAGGCGACACCGGCATCTCCGAACAGCCGGATCAATACGCCGGTGGCCAGTGCCGATGCCATGATGTTGACGAGGTTGTTGCCCAGCAGAATGGCGCCGATCAGGCGTTCCTTGTCGCGCCACAGGTCATTGACGATGCGCGCGCGCGTATCCCCCTGTTGCTCCAGTGTATGCATGCGCGGCATCGACACCGCGGTCAGCGAGGTTTCGGAGCCGGAGAAGAAGGCGGACAGAATCAGCAGGACCAGAATGGCCCCCAGCGATATCAGGATCTCGATGTCCATGACGGGGATGTCCATGACGGGTCCGAGGTTGGAGATACCATGGCGTTTTCGGCCGGCGACCGCGGGATCACGGGCGCCCGTTACGGTCGCTTATGCACTCGCGGCGTCGTTGAGCACCGCCTCGACGTCGTCGAGGGCGACATCATCGCACAGAAAGGCGCGGCCGATGCCGCGGACCAGCACGAAGGTGATGCGCCCGTCCCTGACCTTCTTGTCGCGGGCCATGTGGGCAAGCAGGCGCTGTGCATTCCAGGCGCGTTGTCCGTCGTCGAGGCCGGTCGCCAGGCCGACCGCCGCCAGGTGTCGACGCACACGGGCCGCATCTTCGGGCGGGCACAGGCCAAGACGCACCGACAGGTCGAAGGCCATCACCATGCCCGTCGCTACCGCCTCGCCGTGCAGCATCTCGTCACCGTAGCCGGTTTCGGCCTCCAGGGCGTGGGCGAAGGTGTGACCGAGGTTGAGCAGCGCCCGCAGCCCCGTTTCGCGTTCGTCTCTGGCCACGATCTCCGCCTTGGCGGCGCAACTGGTGATGATCGCGTGGCGCCGGGCGGCGCCGTCGCCTTCGATCACCGCCGTGCCATGGCCTTCCAGCCAGGCGAAGAAATCGGGCCGGTCGATCAGGCCGTATTTGACCACCTCGGCATAGCCGGCCAGAAGCTGGCGCTGCGGCAGGGTGGACAGAACGTCGGTATCGGCCAGAACCAGACGCGGTTGATGAAAGCTGCCAACCAGGTTCTTGCCGTGGCGGGTGTTGATGCCGGTCTTGCCGCCGACCGAGCTGTCGACCTGGGCCAGCAGGGTGGTGGGAATCTGGATGAAATCGATGCCGCGCAGAACGATGGCCGCGGCCAGACCGGTCAGATCGCCGATCACGCCGCCGCCGAGCGCGATCAGCGTGCTCGCGCGCTCCACCCCGAGGTCAAGCAGGCGGTCTATCAGCCGTTCGAGGTGGGCGAAATCCTTGGTCTGTTCGCCCGGCGGCAGAACGACCGCTTCGCAGGCGATCGCGACGTCGCTCAGCGCCCGTTCAAGGGTGGCCAGATGAAGATCGGCGACGGTGCGGTCGGTGACGATGATCGTGCGCGGCCGGCGCAGCACCGGCGCGATGTGTCGCCCCGCCTCGCACAGCAATTCGGCGCCGACGAGGATGTCGTAACTGCGTGCGCCCAGGGCGACCCGCTGACGTTCGAATTCAGTCATGATTCGGTCATGAGGGAAACTGCGGCGATGGTGCGTCGGGGCCGTCGCCCGCCTCGACATGCGTGTCGAAATAGTGCCGTATCGCTTCGGCCACGCGTTCGACGGTGACTTCGGGCGGCGCGTCCTGGCTGTCGACGATGATATCGGCTTCGGCATAGACGGGATAACGCTCCGCCATCAGGCGCGACAGGATTTCCCGCGGATCGCCGCGTTTGAGCAGCGGTCGGTTGTTGCGCCGTGCCGTGCGTTTGAGCAGCAGGTCGAGATCGGCGCGCAGCCACACGGAAACACCGTGCGTGCGGATCAACTCGCGCGTTGCCGGGGCCATGAAGGCGCCACCTCCGGTGGCCAGGACATGCGGTGGACGGGTCAGCAAACGGGCGATTACGCGCCGTTCGCCGTCGCGAAAAGCCGCTTCACCGTGTTGTTCGAAAATATCCTCGATCGAACATCCGGCCGCGGCTTCTATTTCGGCATCGGCATCCACGAATTCAAGGCCGAAACGGGCTGCCAGACGTCGTCCGATGCAGGATTTGCCGGCCCCCATCAGACCGACAAGGACGATTGTCTTGGGGGGCTTGTCCATGGTTGAACCAGTGTTGGAGACGGTGCCGGCTGGAAAAAAGATCGCCACAGGCAGGCGGCCGGTGGCATTGCCTTCACGAATCGACGCCGATAGACTGCCGCAAATTCGCCATA
>RFLL01000422.1 GCA_003693905.1 Alphaproteobacteria bacterium | reverse complement strand
GGTTGGTGACGGCAAAGGTACCGAACCCGACCAGGCGAACCTCGTCGCCGCCTTTCAAGGTACTGGTAATAGCATCGAACACGGCATCGATCGCAGCGGTGCTTTC
Organism: Alphaproteobacteria bacterium; assembly: GCA_003693905.1. Lineage (GTDB taxonomy): Bacteria > Pseudomonadota > Alphaproteobacteria > Kiloniellales > J153 > J153. Next base: position 2,678 of record RFLL01000422.1, on the reverse strand, counting down.
CGCCTTGGACATGCCGGTCTTATCGGCAACGATGGCAACGAGATCGTTTTTGTTCACGATGAGCCCCCCTCATTGAAAAGGAAAGAAAGCGCGCGACGGGATTGAAAGAGTCGGTGAAAGAGCGGCGATTGTAAATCGCGGCCTTGGTCCGCGTCAATGCAACGCGGCGGCACGATGGCGCCATATACGGCATAGAACAGATACAAAATAAGGGCGGAGCGTCGATCGACGCTCCGCCTCGTGCGACTGGCCGGCGACAGGTGCGCACCTGCCGGTGCACGCGCCGCTCAGTGGGTCATGAGGCCACCGTGTTCATCCTTTTCCACGACCTTGGCCTTGGCCGCCGGCTGAACGTCGCCCGGTTCCCGCCATTCGATCGGCTTCGGTTTTGAAACGAGCGCATGGTGCAGAACCTCGTCAACGGTCGCCACCGGAATGATCTCCAGATTACGTTTGACCTTGTCCGGAATGTCGGCGAGATCCTTTTCGTTTTCTTTCGGAATCAGCACGGTCTTGATTCCGGCGCGTAGCGCCGCCAGCAGCTTTTCCTTGAGGCCGCCGATCGCAAGCACCCGCCCGCGGAGCGTCACCTCGCCGGTCATGGCGACATCGCGGCGAACCGGGATCCCGGTCAGAACCGACACGATCGCCGTGACCATGGCAACACCGGCCGATGGACCGTCCTTGGGTGTCGCCCCTTCCGGCACATGGACGTGAATGTCGATCTTCTCGAACCTGCCGGGGTCGATGCCGAAGGAAAGCGCGCGGCTTTTCACATAGGATTCCGCCGCCTGGATCGATTCCTTCATCACGTCGCCGAGCTTGCCCGTGGTCATGATCTTGCCCTTGCCGGGCAGGGTCACGGCCTCGATCGACAGCAGCTCGCCCCCGACCTCGGTCCAGGCCAGACCGGTGGCTAGGCCGACCATGTCTTCGGTTTCGGTCTCGCTCTGACGATAGCGCGGGACGCCGGCATACCGTTCCAGGTTGCGCCGGGTGATATGAACCTCCTTGGCCTTGCCAAGGGCGATCTCCTTCACCGCCTTGCGCATCAGACCGGCCAGTTCGCGTTCCAGATTCCGCACCCCGGCCTCGCGCGTGTACGAGCGGATGAGCTCGCGCAGCGCCTGATCGGAAATCGACCATTCACCCTTCTTGAGACCGTGCTGCTTCATCAGCTTGCCAATCAGATGACGCTTGGCGATTTCAACCTTTTCATCCTCGGTGTAACCGGGGATGCGGATCACCTCCATCCGGTCGAGCAGCGGCTGCGGAATGCGCAGCGTGTTCGCCGTGGTCACGAACATCACGTCGGACAGATCGTAGTCGACCTCCAGGTAATGGTCGTTGAAGGCGTTGTTCTGTTCCGGATCCAGCACTTCGAGCAGCGCCGAAGACGGATCCCCGCGCCAGTCCGCGCCCAGCTTGTCGATCTCGTCTAGCAGGAACAGCGGATTCGAGGTTTTGGCCTTCTTCATACCCTGGATGATCTTGCCGGGCATGGAGCCGATGTAGGTGCGGCGATGGCCGCGGATTTCCGCCTCATCGCGCACGCCGCCCAGGCTCATGCGGACGAAATTGCGTCCGGTCGCCCGCGCGATCGACTTGCCAAGCGACGTCTTGCCGACCCCGGGCGGGCCGACGAGGCACAGGATCGGTCCCTTGAGCTTGCGCATGCGTTGTTGCACGGCCAGATACTCAAGGATCCGCTCCTTGACCTTCTCAAGCCCGTAGTGATCGGCGTTCAACACCTCTTCGGCATGCTTGATGTCGTTGCGGATCTTGCTGCGCTTCTTCCACGGAATGCTCAGCAGCCAGTCGAGGTAGTTGCGCACCACCGTCGCCTCGGCCGACATCGGGCTCATGGTCCGCAGCTTCTTCAGCTCCGCCATCGCCTTGTCGCGGGCTTCCTTGCTGAGGCGCGTCTTCTTGATCCGCTCCTCCAGCTCGGCGATTTCGTCACGCGCTTCTTCCCCTTCGCCCAGCTCCTTCTGGATCGCCTTGAGCTGTTCGTTCAGGTAGTACTCGCGCTGCGTCTTCTCCATCTGCCGCTTGACGCGGTTGCGGATGCGCTTCTCGACCTGAAGGACCCCGATCTCGGCCTCCATGAAACCGTAGACCTTTTCCAGCCGCTCGCTGACCGATTCGGTCTCCAGCAGCTCCTGTTTCTCGGGGATCTTCAGATTGAGATGCGAGGCCACCGTGTCGGCCAGCTTGCTCGGGTCGTCGATCTGGTTGATCGAGACCAGCACCTCCGGCGGGATCTTCTTGTTCAGCTTGATGTACTGCTCGAACTGCGAAATTACGGTTCGCGCCAGCGCGTCGATCTCGCGCTCGTCGCCGGGGCGATCCTCGATGACTTCGGCATAGGCCTGGAAGAAGTCCTTGGTCTCGGTGTACTTCTTGATCCGGGCCCGCTGCTGACCTTCGACCAGCACCTTGACCGTGCCGTCGGGCAGCTTGAGAAGCTGCAACACCGTCCCCACCGTCCCGACGGGGTAGATGTCGGACGGGCTCGGATCGTCCTGAGCCGCGTTCTTCTGAGTGACCAGCAGAATCTGCTTGTCGTCCTTCATCACGTCTTCGAGCGCACGCACGGATTTCTCACGCCCGACGAACAGCGGCACGATCATGTGGGGGAAGACCACGATGTCGCGCAGGGGAAGGACGGGGTACAG
>RFLL01000421.1 GCA_003693905.1 Alphaproteobacteria bacterium | reverse complement strand
GGCGAGGTCGGCCGCCGCCCGAGCTGAATATCGCGCGCCGCCAGCGGCAGGCAGCCCAGCGCGGACAGCGTCTCGGGCATCGATTCGCGCTCGCCCTGAAGCAGCAGGACATCGCCGGCCATGAACCGCACCCGGCCCAGGCGTTCGGTGATCGGGGCGCCCTGGCGGGCAACGCCGAGAAGGTTGAGGCCGTAGCGCGTGTGCAGCCGCAGCGAGCGCGCGGTCCGTCCCTCCAGACGTGAACCCGGCGTGACCACCGCCTCGACCAGTGCGACGCGGTCCGAACGCAGGTTTTCCAGCGAATCGTGGGCCGCTCCGATGCGATCGAGCCCGGCCTCCTGAATCACCTTCTGCAGCGACGCCGCGTCGGCTTCGAGGATCAGGATGTCACCGGCCTGAAGGCGCAGGAAACTGGACGGTGCCAGCATCCGTTCCTTGCGCCGGATCAGGGCGACCACGGCGACGTCGCCCTGGCCGAGGCTTTCCAGGTCGATCAGCCGCTGCCCGACCAGGGGCGAATCTTCGGGCAGGCGCACTTCGGTGATGTAGTCCTGGATCTGGAACAGTGAGCGGGCGTCCTCTTCCGCCCGCGGCTGTTCGCGCGCCGGCAGCAGGCGCCAGCCGATGAACGAGACGAACAGCACTCCCACCACCGCGACGCCGAGGCCGACCGGGGTGAAATCGAACATCGCGAACGCCTGTCCGGTCTGGGCTTCGCGCAGGCTGGCGATGATGATGTTGGGCGGGGTTCCGATCAGGGTCGTCAGACCGCCGAGCAGGGTGCCGAAGCTGAGCGGCATCAGCAGCTTGCTGGGTGGGTGTCCGGCCTCCTGCGCGCTTTGCAGGGCAATCGGCAGAAACAGGGCCAGCGCCCCGACATTGTTCATGAAGGCCGAGCACAGGGCCGCCAGGCCGCTCAGCCCGAGGACCAGGAGCTCGGGATGGTGGTTGAGCGGGCGCAGCGTGCGCACGATGATCTCGACCAAGCCGGAATCGTGCAGGGCATGAGACAGGATCAGCACCGCCGCCACGGTGATGACCGCCGGATGCCCAAATCCGCTGAAAGCACTTTCGGATGGCACCAGGCCGGTAAAAACCGCCGCCAGCAGCGCCAGCACGGCGACCACGTCGTAGCGGATCCGGCCCCATGCGAAGAGGATCAGGGCGCAGCCGAGGATCGCGAACAGGGTGATCTGCTGGGCAGTGATTTCCGGCATGGCCATTGTTTGATCAGGAATGGTCCTGGAAAGGGGCGGTTCGTGCTACTGCTCCGCTGCGCTGCCGTCAACCGCGAACCATTTCCCATTGAACAGCCGCAGAATCCGCTGGCAAGCGCGTTGACGCACCGCAGCATCGTTCGTACTATCGCGGCGCCCGTACCCTTCCGCATTGGCGGGTTGGACCGCCCTGGAGTCGTTTTCTCATCCCCGGGGACCTGCAGTGACGCAAGCGCCGCCGGCCGGCCGACCTCATGATCCGCGATTTTCCTCCGGTCCGTGCACCAAGCGGCCGGGCTGGACCCTGAGCGTCCTCGATGGTGCCTGGCTCGGCCGTTCGCACCGGGCTGCCGGCGGCAAGGCCAAACTGGCAGAGGTCATCGCCCGCTCGCGCGCCATCCTTGGCCTGCCCGCCGATTATCGCCTGGGCATTGTACCCGCTTCCGACACCGGTGCGGTGGAAATGGCTCTGTGGTCGCTGCTCGGCCCGCGCGGGGTCGATGTCCTGGCCTGGGAAAGCTTCGGTCGCGGCTGGGCCACCGACGTGGTCAAGCACCTGCGCCTCGACGATGTGCGGGTGATCGAGGCCGACTACGGCGCCCTGCCCGATCTTGCCCGGGTCGATCCGCAACGCGACGTGGTGTTCACCTGGAACGGCACCACGTCGGGCGTGTGCGTGCCCGATGGCGAATGGATCGCCGCCGAGCGTGCCGGGCTGACCATCTGCGATGCCACCTCGGCGGTGTTCGCGATGGCGCTGCCGTGGGACAAGCTGGATGTCATCACCTGGTCGTGGCAGAAGGCGCTGGGCGGCGAGGCGGCGCACGGCATGCTGGCCCTGTCGCCGCGTGCCGTGGCGCGGCTCGAATCGCACACGCCGGCGTGGCCGTTGCCGAAGATCTTCCGCCTGACCAGGAACGGGCGCCTCAACGAAGCGATTTTCGAAGGAGCGACCATCAACACGCCCTCGATGCTGTGCGTCGAAGACGCGCTCGACGGGTTGCGCTGGGCCGAGGAAATCGGCGGTCTGCCGGCTCTGATCGCCCGTTCGCAGGCCAATCTGAAGGCAGTGGCCGAGTGGGTTGCGGCGCGCCCGTGGGTCGATTTTCTGGCCCGCGATCCGGCCACCCGCTCGTGCACCTCGATCTGTCTGCGCATCGTCGATCCCTGGTTCGAGGCGCTCGATGCCGGGACGCAGGCGGCGGTGGCCAAGCGGATCGCCGCGCTGCTCGACGAAGCCGGGGCGGGCTACGATCTCGGCGCCTACCGCGATGCGCCGCCGGGCCTGCGCATCTGGGGCGGCCCGACTGTCGAGACCGCCGATATCGAAGCCCTGCTGCCGTGGCTCGACTGGGCCTACGCGCGGGTCAGGGCGGAACGCGATGCCGCCTGAAGCGACCTCGTAACGCAAAGAAATGACAAGACAGGATACGACTCCCTTGCCATGCCGAAGGTTCTGATCGCCGACAAGATGAGCCCGCGCGCAGCCGAAATTCTGCGGGCGCGCGGGATCGACGTCGATGTCGATGTTGGTTTGAGCGCGGAAGATCTGATTGCGCGCATCGGTGCTTACGATGGTCTGGCCGTGCGTTCGGCGACCAAGGTGACGGCACCGGTCATTGCCGCCGGGTCGCGGCTCAAAGTGATCGGTCGCGCCGGCATCGGCGTCGACAACATCGACGTTGCCGCCGCCACCCAGCGCGGCATCGTGGTGATGAATACGCCGGGCGGCAATGCCATCACCACCGCCGAGCATACCCTGGCCCTGATGTTTGCGCTGGCGCGCCGGATTCCGGCCGCCGACCGTTCGACCCAGGCCGGGAAGTGGGAAAAGTCGCGCTTCATCGGGGTCGAGCTGACCGGCAAGACCCTGGGCATCATCGGTTGCGGCAACATCGGTGCCATCGTGGCCGAACGCGCGCTCGGCCTGCGCATGCGCGTTGTCGCCTATGATCCGTTCCTGAGCCCCGAACGGGCCCAGGATCTGGGTGTAGAGAAGGTCTCTTTCGACGATCTTCTGGCTCGCGCCGATTTCATCACCCTGCACGTGCCGCTGACCGATCAGACCCGCGGCATGATCGACGCCGCCGCCCTGGCCAGGGCCAAGAAGGGGGTGCGTCTCATCAACTGTGCCCGCGGTGGCCTGGTGGTCGAAGCCGATTTGAAGGCGGCGCTGGAATCCGGTCACGTCGCGGGCGCGGCGCTCGACGTCTTTTCGGAGGAACCGGCCTACGACAACCCCCTGTTCGGGGTCGAAGGCGTGGTGGCGACGCCGCATCTGGGCGCTTCGACCGCCGAGGCACAGGAAAAGGTGGCGGTGCAGATCGCCGAACAGATCGCCGATTATCTGCTCACCGGGGCGGTCAGCAATGCGCTCAACATGCCTTCGCTCAGCGCCGAGGAATCGGTGCGGCTCGGTCCCTATATGCGGTTGTGCCATCTGCTCGGCAGCTTCGCCGGCCAGCTTACCCGCACCGGCCTCAAGGACGTGACCATCGAATACGAAGGTCAGGTCGCGGGGCTGAACTGCCGGCCGTTGACGCAGACCATCCTGACCGGGCTGCTGTCGCCGATGCTGGACAGCGTCAACATGGTCAACGCACCGGTTCTGGCGCGCGAACGCGACATCGACGTGACCGAAACCAAGCACGAGCGCGACTGCGACTATCAGACGCTGATCCGCCTGACCGTGACCACCGAACGCGGCCCGCGCTGCGTCGCCGGTACCCTGTTCGGCGGCTCGAAGCCGCGGATCGTGGAGATCAAGGGCATCCCGGTGGAGGCCGAACTCGGTCCGCACATGCTCTATATCACCAACGAGGACAAACCGGGCCTGATCGGGGCACTGGGCCGGATCCTGGGCGATGCCGGGGTCAATATCGCGACCTTTCACCTCGGCCGCGCCGCCCCCGGCGCCGATGCCATTGCCCTGCTCGAGGTCGACGAGCCGATTCCGCCCGAGGTGTTGGAACAGGTTCAGGCTCTGCCCCATATCAAGCAGGCGATCCCGTTGCGTTTCTAGGTCCAGCGCCCGGTGCGGGCCGTCGCCGGCGCGCATTTCCGTTTGATATCCGGGGCCAAAACGGGCTAGCTAGCGCGCCGGAGCGGCCCGTTCGCCGGTGCGTACGCCATGTTCGGGTCTCTTGTTCGAGGATTCGTCCCGTCCCATGACCGATACCGATCTCGGCCATACCGCGCTTCTGCCTGCCGGACTCAAGGACGTCCTACCGCCTGATGCGGCGCAGGAAGCCGCGGTCGTGGAGCGCCTGGTCGCTTGCTTTGCCGCCCGCGGGTACGAGCGCGTCAAGCCGCCGCTGCTGGAATTCGAAGACACGCTGCTGCGCGGTGCCGGGGCCGATGTCGCCCAGCAGACCTTCCGCCTGATGGACCCCGTCAGCCAGCGGATGCTGGGCCTGCGCGCCGATATCACGCCGCAGGTGGCGCGGATTGCGGCCACCCGTCTGGCCGGAGCGCCGCGGCCGCTGCGTCTGTGCTACGCCGGTCAGGTGTTGCAGGTGAAGGGCAGCCAGCTTCGCCCCGAACGCCAGTTTGCACAGGCCGGCGCGGAGCTGATCGGTGCCGCCTCGGCGCGCGCCGATGCCGAGGTCGTGCTGCTGGCCGCCGAGTCGCTCGCCGAAATCGGCGTTACCGCCTTGTCCGTCGATCTCAACGTGCCGCCGCTGGTCGGTGCCGTGGCCGCGGCACTGGGCTTGTCGGAGACCCGGACCGCGGCCCTGCGCCAAGCGCTGGATCGCAAGGACGCCGCGGCCGTGGCCCGCGTCGCCGGGCCGCATGCGGCTCCGTTCGAGGCCCTGTTGCGCGCGGCGGGACCGGTCGATCGGGCGCTGGCTGCGCTCGGCGCGCTGTCTCTGCCCGCGGCCGCGGCGGCGGAGGTCGCACGCCTGACACGGGTGGTCGAGCTCGTTCGCGCGGCAGCTCCCGATCTCACCCTGACCGTCGATCCGGTCGAACATCGCGGGTTCGAATACCAGACCGGCATCAGCTTCATTCTTTTCGCCCGCGGCGTGCGCGGCGAGCTTGGCCGGGGTGGGCGCTATGCCACTCCGGGGGCGGCCGGCCCGGCGGAAACGGCGACCGGATTTACGCTCTACATGGACAGCGTGTTGCGGGCGCTGCCGCCGCCGCCGCCGGCCCGGCGCCTGTTCGTGCCGGCCTCCGCCGGGGCGGCAACCGCGGCGGCCGCGCGTGCCGATGGCTGGATCACGGTATGCGGCCTTGACGACCATGGCGATCCCCGGGCCGAGGCCCGGCGCCTGGGATGCAGCCATGTCTGGATCGACGCGGCGGCGGTTGCCGTGGACGACCCGGAAAATCCACCCCGATCCACACAACGCAGCGACGGAACGGACGAACATGGCTAACGTCGTCGTGGTCGGCGCCCAATGGGGCGACGAGGGCAAAGGCAAGATCGTCGATTGGCTGTCCGAACGCGCCGATGTCGTGGTGCGGTTCCAGGGCGGGCACAACGCCGGGCATACGCTGGTCGTCGGCGGCGTGACCTACAAGCTGTCGCTGCTGCCTTCGGGCGTGGTGCGCCCGGGCAAGCTGTCGATCATCGGCAATGGCGTCGTGGTTGATCCCTGGGCACTGGTCGAGGAGGTGGAGCGGCTGCGCGCGCAAGGTGTGGCGGTGACGCCGCAGACCTTGCGCATCGCCGACAACGCGACGCTGATCCTGCCTTCGCACGGGGCGGTCGATCGCGCCCGCGAAGCCGCCGGCGGCGCCAACCGTCTCGGCACCACCGGGCGCGGCATCGGCCCCGCCTACGAGGACAAGGTCGGCCGCCGGGCGGTGCGGCTGTGCGATCTGGCCGACGAGGCGCACCTGCGCGCCCGGGTCGAGGCGCTGCTGCTGCATCACAACGCCATCCTGCGCGGTCTCGGCGAACCGGAATTCGACCGCGATGCGGTGCTGGCCGAGTTGCACGACGTGGCGCCCAGGATTCTTCCCTTCGCCGATGCCGCCTGGCGCCGTCTCGACGAGGCGCGTCGCGCCGGCAGGCGGATCCTGTTCGAAGGTGCGCAAGGGGCCATGCTCGACGTCGATCACGGGACCTATCCGTTCGTGACCTCGTCGAACACCGTGGCCGGGCAGGCGGCGGCGGGCAGCGGCGTCGGCGTCGCCAGCCTGTCGTACGTGCTGGGCATCACCAAGGCCTACACGACCCGGGTCGGCCGGGGACCGTTCCCGACCGAGCTTGACGACGACATGGGGCGGATTCTGGGCGAGCGCGGCCACGAATTCGGTACCGTCACCGGGCGCCGGCGGCGCTGCGGCTGGTTCGATGCGGTGCTGGTGCGACAGGCGATCAAGGTCGGCGGCATCGACGGCATCGCCCTGACCAAGCTCGACGTGCTCGACGGGCTGGATTCGCTCAAGGTGTGCATCGGCTACCGAATTGATGGCGAGACGGTCGACTATCTGCCGTCGCTGCCGGCCCTTCAGAACCGGGTCGAGCCGATCTACGAGACCCTGGAAGGCTGGCGGGACAGCACCCGCGGGGCCCGTTCGTGGGCCGAACTGCCGGCCACCGCGGTCAAGTACATCCGGCGTATCGAAGAACTGATCGAAGCCCCCGTTGCGCTGCTGTCGACCAGCCCGGAACGCGACGATACCATCCTGGTACGCGATCCCTTCGGCGGATAGGCGCCAGCCGCAACCGGCCTGCGGTTCGGGCCTGCCGCGGTGATCTTAACCAACTATTACCCAAGTTCGGGCCACAGTGGCGACAAGCCCTTGCCTGCGCCCGTCATCGCGTTGCGCTCTGCCGCGGTGCATGGCGATCGCACGGCACCCGCGCTCGAGGAGGCCATGAGCGACACCGCGACCGCACACCCCGCCGAGGACGGCGCCGCCGTTCTTGCCAAGCGCTACCTCATTCAGCCCGATCGTCCGTTGCGCGGGCTCGATTCGCCGCTTGCCAAAGCCTACGAGGCGGTCGATCAGCGCGCCTCGTCGCGCAGCCTCTTCGCCCTGTTGTGCGAACCCGGCAGCATCCCGCGCCAAGACATCATCCAGCAGTTGTCGCGCCTGACCCGGCTGCCGATGATCGTGCCGATCGAGGCCGGTCCCGTCGACTGGAGCCCGGCGGGTGGACAGCGTTTTGCGATCATTTTCGAACGACCGCTGGGAACCCGGATCGTCCCGCCGGACGGTACCCGGTTTACGCCCTGGCGCGAAGATCAGGTCGTGCACAAGGTCGTGCGCCCGCTGGTTCCCGCGCTCAAGGACCTGGCGCGGCGCGGCATTCGCCACCGCGCGATTCGCGCCGACAACCTGTTCTTCTCCGACGGCGGCGAAGAAAGCACCCTCCTGGGCGAATGCGTCAGCGCGCCGCCCGGGCTGTCCCAGCCCGCCATCTACGAGCCGATCGATGCCGCCATCGCCTCTCCTTCGGGGCGCGGGCCGGGCCTGCCGCAGGATGATCTCTACAACTTCGGGGTCGCGCTGGTGGTGCTTCTGTGCGGCGGCGACCCGGTGCCGGACCTCGATTACGACCAGATGGTCGCCAGCAAGATCCGTCACGGCACGTATGCCGCCCTGGTGCGCGATCTGCGGCTGTCGCTGATCATGATGGAGCTGCTGCGCGGCCTCCTGTGCGACGATCCGAAGGAACGGTGGACGATCGACGACCTCGACATGTGGGTCAAGGGCCGTCATCTGAGCCCGAAACAGGCGATGCTGCCGCCGCGGGCATCGCGGGCGATCATCTTCGCCGGCGAAGAGCATTGGACCCGCCCCGGGCTGTCCTTTGCGATGGGGCGCAACTGGGACGCGATCGCTTCCGTGGTGCGCGGCGGCGAACTGGAAGCGTGGCTGCGCCGGTCGTTCGGCGATGACGAAAGTGCCGATACCGTGGCCCGTCTGTCGGGGACGCTTCTCGGCCACGCCGATCACGACGATCGCATCCTGTCGCGCATCCTGATGACCCTCGAGCCGACGCACCCGGTCCGGTATCGGGATTTCTCCGCCCGGGTCGATGGCGTGGCCCAGGATCTGGCGATCCAGTATCACGACGAACCCGCCCGCACCCGGGTTGTCGAAGCGCTGCGGGCCAAGCTGCCGCAGATCCTGTTGCAGTCGCGCTCCGGCCTGGTGCCGGATCAGGGGCCATTGATGAAAACGCTCGATCTGATGAGCCATTTCATCGACCGTCAGCAATTGGGCTATGGCATCGAACGGGCGCTCTATGAGAGCAATCGTTCCTGGCCGTGCCTCAGCCCGCTGTTCGGGCGCAACTATGTGGCCGATCTGGACGCCATCTTGCCGGCGCTGGAGCGCGTGGCGCGCAACGGGGCTCCCAGCGAGACGCCGGTCGATGCCCACATTGCCGCCTTCTGCGCCGCGCGCCGCAAGACATTGCCCGAAGCGATTCTGAAGAAGCTCAATTACACCAAGCCGGCCCTGCAACGGCTGGCGGTTCTGGAACTTCTCGCCGAAATCCATTCCATCACCGGACCAAGCCGGCGGTTTCCGGCCCTGTGCGCCTGGGTCGCCGGGTTGATGGGGCCGGTCGTCGAAAGCTTCCACAATCGCAGCGAGCGGGTGCGCGTGGGCACCGAGATCCAGAAGGTCAGCGCCAAGGGCAGCCTGGTGGATCTGCTGTTTGCAGTCGAGAACGTCGAGGCATTGCGCGCCGACAAGGTCGGGTTCCAAGCTGCGCGGGTCGAGTATGCCGAGCTCGAGGACAGGATCGCCTGGCTGGAAAACGGCGGCCTGACGTCGCGCGAGCACGTGATGAGAGCCGCGCGTCAGACATCGACCTTCATCTCGGCAGTGATCGCAAGTCTGACGATCCTGGTCATGACCGTATTGTACGTAACCTGAGACGAGGACGGGGGTGGCACAGAAGCAATCGGCTGCAACGACCCAGACACCGCAGGACAAGCGCGCCGCACGCGGCGGCAACAGTCTGCTCACCGCACTGATGCTGCTGCCGGCCGTCGCCGTTCTGTTGCCAAGCTGCGTCGTTTTGCTGATCGGCATGATTCCGACCGTCGTGGCCTACATGGTCGATCGCTCGCGCGCCAAGTCGCTGGCGGTGACGGTCGGGCTGGTCAATTTCTGCGGCACGCTGCCGGGGCTCGCCGAGCTGTGGGAAAGCTGGCAGGACTATGAGGTGGCGGCAGCCATCGCCACCGATTCG
>RFLL01000420.1 GCA_003693905.1 Alphaproteobacteria bacterium | reverse complement strand
GGGCTGCGGATGATGCGCGCGCGGCCGCTGGCGGCGCCGCGTCCCACCGCACGCCCGCTGACCAGCAACGGCCCGTGATCCTTGACTGTATAGCGATACAGAACGTCGCCCCGGCGTTGGGAGGCGACGGTTTCGGGGCGCGCCTGCACGATGTAAAGCCGGCCGTCGAGACCATCCTTCGCCCATTCGATATCCATGGGCCGCGGCTGACCGGCGCCGGCCGAATAATGGTCCTCGATGGTGATGGCATAGTCGGCCAGGGTCAGCACCTCGTCGTCGCCGATACAGAAACGTTCGCGTTCGGCGCGCGGAGTCGGCACGTTGCGGGTCGCTTCGCGGGTGCGGCCGCGGGCATAGATCATCTTGACCTGCTTTTCGCCAAGACGGCGGCGCAGCACCGCCCGGTACCCGGCCCGGCAGGTGGGCTTGAAGACGTAGAATTCATCCGGGTCGACCGTTCCCTGGACCACGTTCTCGCCCAGCCCGTAGGCGCCGGTAATGAACACCACGTCGCGAAACCCGGTTTCGGTATCGAGGGTGAACATGACGCCGCTGGCGGCGAGGTCGGCGCGCACCATCTTCATCACCCCGACCGAAAGCGCGACCTTGAAGTGATCGAACCCCTTGTCGATGCGATACGAGATCGCGCGGTCGGTGAACAGCGAGGCCATGCAGCGACGGCAGGCGTCGATCAGCATCTCACCACCGCCGACGTTGAGATAGGTGTCGTGTTGACCGGCAAAGCTTGCGGTTGGTAGATCCTCGGCCGTGGCCGAGGAGCGCACGGCGACGGTCAGGTCCTTGCCGTATTCGTCGACCAGCCGCGCGTGTGCATCGAGCACGGCCTCACGCAGACCGGGCGGCCACGGGGCGGCGTAGACGATTTCGCGCGCGGCGGCGGCGCGGCGTGCAAGCTCGGCGACATCGCTCTTGTCGAGGCCGTCGAGCAGGGCATGAAGTCTGGGTTCGGCATCTGCGGCACGGATGACGTCGCGGTAGGCCTCGGCGGTAAGGGCGAAGCCATTGGGAATGCGCACCCCCTTGGGCACCAGTTCCCGGTACATCTCGCCCAGAGAGGCGTTCTTGCCACCGACCAGCGGCACGTCGTCCATGGCAAGATCGGCGAAGAAACGAATATAGCGATCGAAGGAGCTCATCGCGACCGGCCTCTCGAAAGAAGAAAGAAGGGAGGGCGGGACGGGAAAAAAGTTCCCCGCCTTGTCGGGTCCTACCTTCGGTATTCGAGATGGCGCCCGCCATGACTCAGATCAACCATCGCGGAGTGTTTTTTTCACCGTTTGCGACGCCCTATTCTGCGGTGCCCGATGGTGCCGGTGAAATGTCCTTCCGGGCTGTCCCTGCCGGTATGTCCGGGTGCCGGAGCGCCTGTCGCAGATGCCGGATCTTCAGCAGCACGCTCAAGTGCAGGATCACGAAGATCGGCACGATGAAGCTCGGAAACAGGTTGAGCGGCCACACGTCCAGGGGGGCGCTGGTTACGCCGTCGACGATCAGCGCGGGAAGCGCCCCGGCCGCAAGCCCGGCGGCGGCGAAGGCGAACGCGAAATCGAGCAGGCCCAGCAGGTGAAACCGCACCATTCCGGCAGAGGTCGCCCATGCCGGGTCGCGGCCGATGCGGGCAATGACCAGAGGGGTGACCAGACCGATCGCAATGTCTCCCATACCCGCCGGCCAGGCAAACAGCCCCGGCAGCACGCCGAAGGCATAGAGCGGCAGAAAGGCAAAGCCGATGACCCGCCAATGGTGCAGCATCGTCAACGTCCGGATGTTCTGCGCTAGGATGAAGGCCCGGAAGCGGACGGACAGCGTATAAAGCGCCAGGAAGACAGCCACGGGCAGGACGGCGGTGACGGCGACGGGCGGGAACAGGCTCACGGGGTCGTTGACCAGAAGCCGCCCGACCCCGATCCCGCAGGCGGCCGCGAACCAGATCAGCACAAGTCCGGCGAGCGCGGCCCGGGTGGCACCGGTGCGGCTTTGTCTGCGGTCCTCATTGCGACGGTGGGCGGATGCTTCTGTTCGCATGGTATTTTATCCCGATTGAAGGTGCATATGCACGCAATGAAGCAGAAAAATCATTGCTCCTGAGCAAAAGTCACGGTCGCCGCCAGATCGTCGAGAAGGCCCGACCAGCGGGTGCGGCCGAGCCTTTCGACAAGGCGTGTCTGGGCCCGGCGCCAGAGCGGAAGCGCCTCGGCGAGGCGGGCCCTCCCCGCTTCGCTCAGGCCCACCGTGCGCACGCGTTGATCCTTGCCCGGCTCGATACGCACGAGCCCCTTGTCAACGAGGGGTTTCAGGGTCCGGGTCAGGGTTGTGCGGTCCATGACCAGAATTTGCGCCAACTTCGTCAGTGGCAGGTCGGGGTGCCGTGTCAGAGTGGCGAGCACGGTGAACTGGGTCGCCGTAAGGTCGGCCGGGCGCAAGGCGGTGTCGTACGCCTGGGTCACAGCACGTGCCGCCTGGCGCAGGCTGGCGCAGATGCATCCGCCTGGATCCATGGGGTCGCGATTGCCGCGGGAAAGGGGGGTTTCGGTCATATCGTGCATATGCACCTATGATCCGGAAATTGCAAGGGTGGAAGGCAGAAAAAAATCGCACGCCAAAATTCTCCCAAAAATTCCCCCGGCAAATTCCTCCCGAAGCTCACCCGACGCGGTTCGCCCGATGAAGTTCCCGCGGACGGTTTCTGGATGGCGGAAGGGCAGGGCCGCGGATGTCGTGAGGCTGGATTCCGCCTTTGCCTTTGCACTCGTGTTCCCCGTCCTCGTGCCCCCGTCCTTGTACCCCGTCCCGGTCGCGCCTCTTCCTGGTTGCTGCCCGTCCTCGTCTAGGGGGCAGGTCACACCCTTCCTTGCGTTGGGCTGTCCCTCGGCACTCATGGCGCAATGAACATCGGTTTCGGGAAAAGACGGCAGTGCGATGGTCGACAATCCGGTGTCGGGTTTGTAAAGCGCCTTGGAACCCACAGCCGCCCGCCTTACGGCTGCATGGCTACGGACTTGCCGTTGTAGCGCACCGGTTTACCGTCGTAATCGTATATGAAAGTCGCGCTTTCGAAGAAGCTGAACGGGATGCGAAGGCCGATCTCGCGTGCTTTGCGGAAATTGATCGCGATATCCGGTGGCGAGACGACCCCGACCTTCAATTCGCCTGCACGGACCTGTCCGGACAGGACATCGGCGCCATAGATCGCGGCCAGGTGGGCATTGCTCTGAAAACTGATGCCGACCGACAGGGTGGCCGAATCGCCGCCGGCCTTGACGACTTCGGGAACCGCACT
This sequence comes from Alphaproteobacteria bacterium, assembly GCA_003693905.1. Classification (GTDB taxonomy): domain Bacteria; phylum Pseudomonadota; class Alphaproteobacteria; order Kiloniellales; family J153; genus J153. The sequence continues at coordinate 299 of RFLL01000420.1, read as the reverse complement.
CAGAACCGGAACCCGGTCAGCGTAGGCGTTGATGGTCGCGATCTCGTTGAACACGGATGTGCTACCCGTGATCCAGAACACGCTGTTGTCCAGGCTCGGGTCGTTCTTGCGCATGTCGGTAACGGCCTGGGGGATGAGATCGGCAAGCTCGTCGCGCGCTTTCGAGGGGTTGCGTACGGCCACGTTCAGGATCCGGATGCCGCGCCGGCGCGCGAACCTGGCCAACGGCTTGGCCTGGGTTTCGACGGCGCTGACGTTCTTGCTGTCGACAAGAACCGCGATATTCTTCAGATTCGGCT
>RFLL01000049.1 GCA_003693905.1 Alphaproteobacteria bacterium | reverse complement strand
TTATCGCCTGCCGCGCGAAACGATGCTGCTCAACTGGTGCGAGCGCACGCCGCCCGGATTTCTATTCGCCGTCAAGGCATGGCGGGCGATCAGCCATTACCGGCGCCTTCATGACTGCGGCGACCTGGTGGAGCGATTTTTTGCCGCCATCGCTCCGCTCGGGCCCAAACGCGGGCCGGTCCTGCTGCAACTGCCGCCGCACTTCCCGTGCGAGCCGCAGCGGCTGGACGATTTTCTGGCGGCGTGGCCGCAAGAGGTGCGCCTTGCGGTCGAGTTTCGCGATCCGAGCTGGCATTGCGAGGCGGTCTACGAAATATTGCGCCGCCGTCACGCCGCATTCTGCCCGTTCGAGCTGGCCGGGCTGACCGGTCCGCGGGTGGTGACCGCCGATTTCGTCTACGTCCGCCTGCATGGGCGCAAGGCCCGCTATCGCGGCGCCTACAGCGATGCCGCGTTGCGGGACTGGGCCGGATGGCTGCGCCGGCAGATGGCGGCCGGGCGCGACGTCCACGTCTATTTCGACAACACCGACGAAGCCGACCACGCGGTGCGCGATGCCATGCGTCTTGCGCACCTGCTCGAAGCCACCGAAAGCGAGGCGACATAAAGCGGTCTTTGCCCCGAGTGGGGCTAACTGCCGCGCCGCGCCGCCTCGCCGGTCCGCAGGGCCCACTCGACAAGACGGCGCAACGCCTTGCCCAAGGCTTCATCGAACGCCTCTATGACGGCGTCGAGGGAATCGGCACGGGCCGTCACCCTGCGCTCGAAGGTCCTGGTGCTGATGATCGCGCGCCGCGGCATCTGGACCAGACGGGCGACAATGGCAACGTGAGCCCGGGGCCGATCGGCTCCGGAATATTCGACCTGAAATTCCCGCAGCTCGGTCTTGAGCACGAAATCACCGCGCAAACCAACCACGTCGCGCCCTACGGCCACGATGCGTCCGGAATTCTCGAACGATTCGACGATCAGGGTCTGGATCATCAGCGGCGCACGATCGGTCCACTGGGCCCGGGCGTAGTATTCGATCTGCATCGGCCGGCGCATGAGCGCGATGCGCGTGGTGTCGATGCTGGCGTTGGCCAGCGGCGTCTCGACCAGAAGCTGCCAGTCGACCGTCGGCAGGTCGGGGTCATAGGTACTCTTGGGCGTCAGGCGGTAGAGTGCCGGCGGTGGCCCCTGGCCCGGCACCGGCACCTGACAGGCGGCGACCAGCCCGGCGAGAACGAAGGCGAACGCAACGCGCGCGCGGCGGCGCACGGGTGCGGACGCATGACAGGGTTCAGCGTGCTTCATAGCCTTGCTGCCGGTTGCCGAAGAAGAAACGGGCAGGGTCGCGCTCGATCTCGGTGGTGATGCGGTTCAGCGTCGTCACCAGATCCTTCATCTGAATCAGCAGAACCGTCAATTCGCTGAGGCCGACCGCGGTGAAATCGCGTATCGGTTCGCGGTTTTCCGTGATCATCTGTTCGAGTTCGCGGCTCATGGCGCTGAAGTTGCGCGCGGTCTTGCGCAGCTCGGCGATCAGGCCGCGTGCCTCGGCCGCGGTGTCGGTGACGGTGAGGTCGATGCCCGTGGCCATGGCCTCGAACGCAGCCAGCGTCGCCTCCAGACGTTCGACCAGGCGCGCGCTGTCGGCTTTGAGCGAAACCGCTAGGTCCTCGAGCGCATCCGAGGCCGCGCGCAGATTGCCCATGGTGGCGCCGGCATCCTGGAACAGGGCGCCGATGTCGTCGCGCCGCTCGGCGAGCGTCCCGGTGAATGCGCGCAGATTGACCAGCGTGGCAGCAAACTGGGCCCGGTTGTCGTCGCTGAGCAGATCATTGGCGCGGGCCACCAGAAGGTTGATCTTCTGGACCAGTTCCGGCGCCCCCTGGAGCACCTGCTGCAACGTCGACGGGCGTGAGGCGATGATCGGATACGGGCGTTCCGGCGATGGCCTCAGCGGCGGCGAAGCCGCCGTCGTCTCGCTGAGCAGGACGTAAAGGCCGCCGGTCAGGCCTTCGAGTTCCAGCGTGGCCACGGTGTCGCTGCGTACCGGCGTCTGGGCTTCGACCTCGATCGTAATCCAGACGACTTCCGGTTCCTCGGGATCAAGACGCACGTCGATCACTTCGCCGACGCGCACCCCCTTGTAGCGTACCGGCGATCCGACCTTGAGCCCGGTCACCGATCCTTCGTAGCGGATGTCGTAGCGATCGAAGCGAACGTCGAACTGAAACTTGGCCAGCCACAGAACGAAAGCCACGAGCCCGGCGGCGAATACCAGCACGAACGTGCCGACCATCAGGTAATTGGCACGGGTTTCCATCGCTCAGCCTTCGTTCGCGTGCTCGCCGCGGGCCCGCGCCGCCGCCTGCCGCGCCGCGCGCCCGCGCGGCCCCAGAAAGTATTCCCGTATCCAGGGATCGGGCTCCCGCAGCAGCGATTCGATGGTCCCGACCTTAACACGTTTGTCGATCAGCACCGCAACCCGGTCGCAGATGGCGTAAAGACTGTCGAGGTCGTGGGTAACCATGACCACGGTCAGCGCCAGGGTGCGGCGCAATTCGGCGATCAGGGCATCGAAGCGGGCCGCACCGATCGGGTCGAGGCCGGCGGTCGGCTCGTCCAGGAACAGGATTTCGGGATCGAGCGCCAGCGCCCGCGCCAGGCCGGCGCGCTTGCGCATGCCGCCGGACAGCTCGGCCGGGTACTTGTGGGCGGCCTCCGGCGGCAGACCGGCCAGCGCCACCTTGAGCGCCGCCAGCTCACGGCGCAGCGGCGGCGGAATGCGGGTATGCTCGATGAGCGGCACTTCGATGTTCTGGGCCACGGTCAGGGAACTGAACAGCGCTCCGTCCTGAAACAGCATGGCCCAGCGCTGCCGCAGCGCTTGGCGTTCGCGCGCATCGAGCGCGCGGATGTCCCGCCCGAACACCTCGATGCGCCCGGCCGCGGGACGGATCAATCCGATGATGGCCCGCAGCAGCACCGACTTGCCCGAACCCGAAGCACCGACGATGCCGATCACTTCGCGCGGTCTGACCGTCAGATCGAGCCCGTCGTGAATCACGTTGGCGCCGAAGCGGGTGACCAGACCGCTGATGCGGATGATCGCCTGTTCGTCGCGGTGCGCCGTCGTTCCGGATTCCGTCATGGCCGGCTCAGATCCCCAGAACCGAGAACAGGATTGAAAACAGCGCGTCGAGAACGATGACCAGGAACACCGCCTCGACCACGGCACGAGTCGTCTGGCGGCCCACCGATTCGGCGTTGCGCGCGACCTTCAGCCCTTCGTAGCACCCGATCATCGCTATGATGAAACCGAACAGCGGCGCCTTGATGATGCCGACCCAGAACGACCACATGGTGACGGCTTCGCTCAACTGGCGCGCGAAGCGAACGAACGAAATGTCGAGCACGGCGGTTGCCATGACGGCACCGCCGAGAAGTCCCATGAGATCGGCATAGAACGTCAGCAGGGGCATGACCAGCACCAGCGCGATCACCCGCGGAGCGACCAGCACCTCCATGGGATCAAGACCGATGGTGCGCATGGCGTCGATTTCCTCGTTGACGGCCATGGTGCCGATCTGTGCGGTAAAGGCGGAGCCGGAACGTCCGGCCACCATGATCGCGGTCAGCAGGATGCCCATTTCGCGCAGCACGCCGATCCCGACCAGATTGACGGTGAAGATCTGGGCGCCGAAGCGCGCCAACTGATCGGCCCCCTGATAGGCGAGCACGACACCGATCAGAAACGCGATCAGGCCGACGATGGGAAGCGCGTTGAGGCCGGCGCGCTCCATGTGGCTGACCAGCGCGGTGAACCGCAGACGCCACGGCCTGAGCCCCAACCGCCCCAGTACGATCACCGTCAGGCCGAGAAAATTGATCAGATCGCGCGCCTCGCGGGCAATGAACACGCTGGCGCGCCCGATGCGCACAACGATGGCTACCAGCGGGTTGTCCGGCGGCGGCGGCGGCGGCACGGGCACGTCGCTGCGGGCCACGGTTTCGATCAGGCTGGCCGCCGCCGCGCCGCTGCCGACCAGCTCGACCGCATGGCCGGCCTTGCGCAGGTGTCGCAGCGTCCGGGTGACCAGCCACGCGCCGGCCGTATCCAGGGCCGTGAGGCCGGAAATATCGACACGCACCCGCACGGCATCGGACGGCACGGCCCGTTCCGGTGCCGCGACGGCCGCCGTCAGGTTCTGCGTCGTCCATGCCCCGGTGAGTTTCAGGGTCGCATCCGCCCCCGCGCGCGTGACGGCAAAGCGCGGCGGGTCCCGGGGGCCGGGGCCGCTCATGCGCCGGGGCCCCGGCACGGAGACGACCAAGGAGGCAGGCGGAAACGCAGATGGCGTCGATGCACTCGATACCTCACCGGCGACAGCTTCCTCGATACGCGACAACACCCGGTACATGGCGGCGCTGAGGCCGGCACAGGTCCGGAGATCGAGACTAGCGCATTCGGCCCGGATTCGCCCAAAGCCGGCCCGATACGGAAGGCGGGCACATCAACTAATTGAAGAACATAAATTATTTTAACGGCCCAGGCTCTTGCAATCGCACTGCCGGACTCTACATCGCAAATCAGGGAAGTTGCCGCACGGGCCCGTACCCGCGGGCGGGGGCGCTTCGTGCCGGGCCCGCCGCCCGTGGTCGGTGTGCCCCCCCGTGCGGATGCGACACGATCGTTCGAGGGAGGTGCAAGCTCATGTCGAAGGTCTGGCAACGCTGCGTTGATCAATGGCGCGATGTTGCGAACTTCGCGCTTGGCATCTGGCTCGTCGTGTCGCCGTGGGCCCTGGCCTACGCCGCCCATCAGGCCGCCGCCTGGAACGCCTATGTTCTGGGCGTGGTCATTGCGGTAGCGGCGTTCGCGGCGCTGATCGCCTTCCATGAATGGGAGGAATGGGTCAATACGGCATTTGCCGTATGGCTGATCATCTCGCCGTGGGCGCTGGGCTATGCCACGGTGTCGGCAGCCCTGTGGAACCAGATCATCGTCGGTCTGGTGGTCGGGGGCTTGGCGCTGTGGTCAGCCTTCGCCCGGCGCGCGCAGGCTCAGGCCGCGGCCAAGACCTGAAAAAAACGGCGCCACATCCGCAAGGGTGAGCGCCGGAGACGTTCCGGACTTTTCGGAGGGGGCAGGATGCCCCCCCTTTCTTTTCCGCCTTCGTCCTACGCCGGTTGCTCCGGCTGCACCGTGGTGCGGGCTTCGGTGCGTACGGGAAAATTGAGCGAAGCGGCGATGAAACAGTCGCGATGCGCCGTCGCGTGAAGGGCCTCGGCGCGGGCCGCATCGCTGCCCGGTGCGAGAGTGACCCGCGGGCGCAGCACCGCTTCGATGAAGCGACCGCCGCCGCCTTCCTGCACCATCGTGCCTTCGGCGCGATCGCTGTAGGCTACGACTTCGATCCCACCACGCGCGCACAACGCCAGATAGGTGAGCATGTGGCACGCCGAAATGGCGGCCAGCAGCAGGTCTTCCGGATTGTGCACGGCAGGATCGCCGCGAAAGGCGGCATCGGCGCTGCCGACCAGCGGCGGTTTGCCGGCAATGTCGATCCGGTAGGCGCGCGAATAGCCGCCGTAGTCACGCACCGGTCCGCTTTCGGCCCCCGTCCATGTCAGCGTCGCCTCGTAGCGATGGCGCGGCCCCATTCTCCTCCCCCCGTTCCGGATTTCGCCCGGCGGTCGCCTCAATCATAGCCGTAAAGCCAGACCGACTGTCCATCGTGGATGTTGCGCACCGAATGGCGAGCGCCTTTCGGGATGAAGACCTCGTCGCCCGGCTCGACGATGGCGCTCTGCCCGGCCACTTCCATTTCCAGACGGCCTTCGACCACGGTGACGAGTTCGTTGCAATCGTGCACAAAATCTTCCCATCGCCGTCCCGGCGGATCGACGAAGGTGGCGCAGGAAAACCCGCGCGCCCGCCAGTCTTCGGCCACCGCCGCAGCATCGATCGGAACGGCGAAGCGATGACGATGGACATACTCGCTCATGACGATGCCCCCCTGATTGGCAGGATTTCCCGCCCGAGGCGCCGGGTGCTCAATCCGCGAGCCCTTCGACCCGGACCGGGTCGCCGTCGCGCACCGCCGCCAGCG
>RFLL01000419.1 GCA_003693905.1 Alphaproteobacteria bacterium | reverse complement strand
GTCCCAGATCGGCACGCTCGACCGCAAGCTCAAGTCCATCCAGCAACCGCCCGTACAGACGTTTGAGCCGCCGCCATTCGGCCTCGGCATCGGCCGGGTTGCGGATCGAGGTCAGATGGATGCGGAACCCGGGCCCGGAGACGGCGGCTTCGCGCACCTTGGGCACGGCCTTGCGCACGCGCCGGGCCTCCTTGAGATCGAGCGGCCGCGGCGGCCCGGCGACGCGGCACCACACGCCGCGCGCCGCGAACGCGGCACAGCGCCCCCGGGCTTCCTCGGGGGCAAGCGGGCCGCCCTTGATGCGGTACCAGACCCCGCGCCGCGGCCCCAGGTCGACCCTGGCCACGACCAGGGACAGATCGGCCAGCAGCGATCCGTAGAGACGCTTCAGCCGCGCCCATTCGGCCTCGGCATCGGCCGGGTTGCGGATCGAGGTGAGGTGAATCTGGTAAGCCCCCGGCACCGGCTTTTTCGGAGCCGCCGCGGGAACCGGTTTCGGCTCAGGTGTCGGGGCCGGAACTTCAGGCGTCTTCTCCGGCGCCGGCTTTTCAACCCGCCTCGGCGGCGGCGCCTGGGCCGGCGGCGGTCCGCCCGCTACCCGCACCAGGCGGGCCAGCCCGTCGCGCGCCGCAACGATGCTGGCATGATCGTCACCGAGAACCGGTGCCGCCATCGTCAGAACCCGTTCGTAGCTGCGCCGTGCCTCCTGCGGTCGTCCCGTCGCCTCGTAAATCGCGGCCAGTTGAATCAGAGTGCGCGCCGCACCGGCCTGGAACCGGGTCGCCTCGCGCTCCTGGATCGTCAGCGCCCGTTCGTAAAGCGGCTCGGCGTCGCGGTACTGGTCCTGCACCGCATAAAGATCGGCAAGTGCGATCAGAACCGGCAGTACGGCGGGATCGTCATCGCCGTGGCGGGCCTCGCTCAACTCCAGCGCCAGCAGAAAATATGGCAGCGCCTGATCCGGCTTGCCGGCTTTCGCCAACGCCTGTCCGCGTGCCAGATACGCGGCCACGTCCCCGTCGTTCCCGTTGCCGTTCTGGGCCCGCGCGGTTCCGGCCGCCATCCACCACAGGGCAAGTCCCGCCAGCAACGGGATCAGGAAATGGCGCCAACCCATGGGGCGTGACGATAAACGACTCCTTCGAGTCGCGCCTATGGCGTTTCCGATCACGCCCGGGGCCCCATTCTTCGGGCCGAGCTTGCACAAGAATCGAAACTTCACCGTTCAAGGAATTGATCCAGCGCGGATCGTGGAGGGATCGCTCCCCGGCGCGCCGAATTTACGGGCGATCCATCCGGCTTTACTTGGCGGGACATCCCTCCGTAGTATCCCCGGGTTTCGGTGACGTCTTTCATCCGGACTGTTCACAGTCGGCGCGAATTTGAAACAGAGGTTCATTTTCGCCCCTCAATCGCATTCGTTTCTGAACCACAATCCTGAATCACCAGAACCAACCGACGAGGAACCCCATGGCAGGCAGTCTCGACCTCGATACCCTGAAAGATGAAATCCGGCGCGGTCTCATCGACACCGTTCTGGTCTGCTTTCCGGACATGCAGGGCCGCCTGATGGGCAAGCGCGTCACCGGACACTTCTTCCTCGACAGCGTGGTCGAGGAAACCCATGCCTGCGACTACCTGCTGGCCGCCGACATCGAAATGGAGCCGGTTCCCGGCTTCAAGCTGGCATCATGGGATCTCGGCTACGGCGATTTCGTGCTCAAGCCCGATCTGGCGACGCTGCGCCGCACACCGTGGCTGGAAGGCACGGCGCTGGTCCTCGCCGATGTCTGCGACCACGACGGCGCGCTGCTGCCGCATGCGCCGCGCAGCATCCTGAAAAAGCAGCTTGCCCGCCTGGCCGAGCGCGGCTGGACGGCGATGATGGCTTCGGAACTGGAATTCTACGTAATCAACGAATCCTACGCCGCGGCGCGCGAGAAGGACTACAAGAACCTGAAGCATGCTGGCTGGTACATCCAAGACTACCACATCTTCCAGACAACCAAGGAAGAAAGCCTGATCCGCGCCATCCGCAACCATATGGATGCCGCCGACATCCCGGTCGAGGTGTCCAAGGGCGAATGGGGACCGGGCCAGGAAGAGATCAACTTCCGCTACGCCGAGGCGCTGACCATGGCCGACCGGCACGTCATCTACAAGAACGGCGCCAAGGAAATCGCCTTCCTTCAGGACAAGGCGATCACCTTCATGGCCAAGCCCTACTTCGAACTGGCGGGCAACAGCTGCCACATCCACGCCTCGCTATGGGAGGCGGCGACCAGCACACCGCTGTTCCACGACGGCGCCGATGCCCATGGCATGTCACCGCTGTTCAAGCATTTTCTGGCCGGGATGATCGCGCTGGCCCGCGACATGACCTATTTCCTGGCCCCCTACATCAACTCCTACAAGCGCTTTCAGGCCGGATCGTTCGCGCCGACCAAGGCGGCCTGGAGCCTCGACAACCGCACTGCCGGGTTCCGCATCGTCGGCCATGGCGCCGGCACCCGCGTCGAGTGCCGCATCGCCGGGGCCGACTGCAACCCGTATCTGGCCTATGCAGCGCTGATCGCCGCCGGCCTGCACGGCATCGACAACGAGTTGGAGCTGGCCCCGCCCTACGAAGGCAACGTCTACGAGGCCAAACGAGTGCCTGACGTGGCCAAGACCCTGCGCGAGGCCATCGACGGCCTGCGCCGGTCCAAGGTCCTGCGCGCCGCCTTCGGCGACGAGGTGATCGACCACTACGTCCACCTGGCCAACTGGGAACAGGGCGAATACGACCGCCGCGTCACCGACTGGGAGGTGATCCACGGCTTCGAACGGGCCTGAGCGACTCCGGCCCCGGGACATCAGAGCGAAACCCGGCAGCGACACGACAGATTCCCGTGGACAGATCCCCGGGTTTTCGCGGTAAAACCACCGTCTCGGCGCAATCGGACGGAACATCCGCCCGACCCTCGCAACAGTGGCGGTCGGTGCTGCCAATGTGTTCTGCAAAGGGGAGGATTGGCGTTGGCTGACACGCTGAAGTGCATTTCACCGGTCGACGGCCGTGTCTATGTCGAGCGGCCGCTGGCCACCGGGGAAGAAATTGAAACCGCGCTCACCCGCGCCCGGCGCGCTCAGGCGGCCTGGCGCCGCACGCCGCTCGACGAACGTCTGGCGCTGCTGACCCGGGCCGTCGATGCCTTCGTCGCCCGGCGCGAAGCCATCGCCGAGGAAATCACCTGGCAGATGGGCCGGCCGATCGCCCAGAGCCCCGGCGAGGTCGGCGGGTTCGAGGAACGGGCCCGCTACATGATCGCCATCGCACCGGAGGCCTTGCGCGACGTGGTGCCCGAACCGCGGCCCGGCTTCACCCGGTTCATCCGGCGCGAGCCGCTCGGCGTCGTCTTCGTCGTGGCGCCGTGGAACTATCCTTACCTGACCGCCGTCAACTCGATCATCCCGGCGCTGGCCGCGGGCAATGCGGTGATCCTGAAGCATTCGCACCAGACGCCGTTGTGTGCGGAGCGCTTTGCCGAGGCGTTCGCCGAGGCCGGTCTGCCCGAAGGGGTCTTCCAGTACCTGCATCTGAGCCACGCCGCGGCCAACCGGCTGATCGCCCACGAAGGCATCGACTTCGTCGCCTTTACCGGTTCGGTCCCCGGCGGCCATGCGGTCCAGAAAGCCGCCGCCGATCGCTTCATCGCCACCGGGCTGGAGCTGGGTGGCAAGGATCCGGCCTATGTCCGTGCCGATGTCACCCTGTCGCATGCCGTCGAAAACATCGTCGACGGGGCGTTCTTCAACTCCGGGCAGTCGTGCTGTGGTATCGAGCGGGTCTACGTCCACGCCGACGTCTATGACGATTTCGTCGCCGGCACGGTCGAACTGGTGCGTCGCTACGTGCTCGGCAATCCGCTCGAACGGACGACCACGCTGGGCCCGATGGTGCGCGCCAGCGCCGCCGAGTTCGTGCGCGGTCAGGTGCACGAGGCGGTTGCCGCCGGTGCCCGCGCGTTCATCGACCCGGCCGATTTTCCGGCCGACAAGGAAGGAACGCCCTATCTCGCGCCGCAGGTCGTGGTCGACGTCGACCATTCGATGCGGGTGATGACCGAGGAGACCTTCGGCCCCGTCGTCGGCATCATGAAGGTGGTCTCCGACGAGGAGGCGATCCAACTGATGAACGACAGCGAATATGGCCTCACCGCCTCGGTGTGGACCAACGACGAAGCGGCGGCCCTGGCCATCGGCGAACAGGTCGAGACCGGAACCTGGTTCATGAACCGCTGCGACTACCTGGACCCGGCGCTGGCCTGGACCGGGGTCAAGAATTCGGGCCGCGGCTGCACCTTGAGCCGGGTCGGGTACGAACAGCTCACCCGGCCCAAATCGTTCCATCTGCGCACGGCGATCTAGCGCCGTCGGGTTGCCAGTCCACACTCCGGATCACGTCATAATACGAGGGAGCGCACCACGCCATGTCCCCCACCGCCATGTCCATCGATCCCGCCACCCTGACCGGCAACTGGACCTTCCCCACCCAGATCCGCTTCGGCCCGGGCCGCATCAAGGAGCTGCCCAATGCGTGTCGTAGCCTCGCCATGACGCGGCCGCTGCTCATCACCGACCCGGGCCTGGCCAAGCTGCCGATGGTGCGCGAGGCGATTGCCGCCAACGAGGCTGCGGGCCTGCCTACCGGTCTGTTCTGCGACATCAAGCCGAACCCGGTCGCCCGCAACGTCGAGGACGGTCTGGCCGCCTACCGTGCCGGCAACCACGACGGCGTCATCGTCTTCGGCGGCGGCAGCGCCCTCGATGCCGGCAAGGTTATCGCCTTCATGACCGCGCAGACGCGCCCGATGTGGGATTTCGAAGATCGCGGCGACAACTGGAAGGCGGCCAACGCCGAGGGCATCCCGCCCATCATCGCGGTGCCGACGACGGCCGGCACCGGCTCCGAGGTCGGCCGCGCCGGAGTCATCGTCGACGAGACCGACCACACCAAGAAGATCATTTTCCACCCCAGGATGC